>JBAQWH010000077.1:0-5708 GCA_049298815.1 Thermoanaerobaculia bacterium
ACGCTCACCTCGACCCGCTCGGGCGCGGTGCCGGTCAGAGCCAGGTAGTCGATCGCGAGCGGAACGGCGCGCCGTCCACCGTAGGGGGCGATCGTGGTCGCGGCCCAGAACGGCGGCTCGGGGACGGCGGAGCGCCGTACCCGCAGCTGGGGCGTCTTGCGGTAGAGGATCACCGGAGGCGTGTGAGGTAGGGAGCGACGAGGTTGCGGACGTACTTGGCGACCATGTCGAACTCGAGGTTCACCGCGTCGCCCGGCTGTGAGCCGCCGAGGTTCGTCCGTCGCAGCGTCTCGGGGATCAGCGCCACGCCGAAGCTGCTCGCATCGGGATCGACGATCGTGAGGGAGATGCCGTCGACTGCAATCGAGCCCTTGCTCACGATGAGATCGGCGAACTCCTCGGGGAAGCTCCAACGGTAGACGGCAAACTCCCCCTCCATGCTGACGGAGACGAGGCGTCCGACCGCGTCGACGTGGCCCTGCACCATGTGTCCGCCGAGGCGATCGCCGACGGCCAGCGCCCGCTCGACGTTGACGATCGCACCCTGGACGAGCGAGCCGAGCGTCGTGCACGCGAGCGTCTCGTCGGAGAGGTCCATCACGACGGAGCCGTCGTCCTGAGGCAGCACCGTGAGGCAGACCCCGTTGACCGCAAGGCTCTCGCCGCGCTGATACGGTTCGGTGTCCGTCGTATGGAGGCGAAGCCTCGCGCCGGACGGCAGCTTCTCGAACGAGTTGATGGTTCCGCTGTGAAGAATGATTCCGGTGAACATAGGCTGGGTCAGCTCGTCGGGTAGGCGGTGATCATGAGGTCGGGGCCGACGAAGCCGGCGCGATCAAAGCGGAAGCGGTACGCATCTGTCAACCGGCCGACCGGCTCGCCGGAGAAGATCGATGGGGCGGTATCGCCGCCGACGATCATCGGAGCGACGAAGATCGCCATCTTCTGCCAGAGCGAGCGCGCGATGACCTCGGCGTGCACCACGGCGCCGCCCTCGACGATCAACGATCGGATCCCGCGTGCATGGAGCTGGGAGAGGACGCTCGCGATGTCGATGCGACGGCCTGTCTCGATGATCTCGACTCCGGCGCGCGGTTCGTGCGCCGAAGGGCGGCTCGTGAAGAGGATCGAGCGGCCGCCGTCTGCGAGCAGCTGTGCGTGCGGTGGCACCTCGCCGTCGCCGTCGAGCACGACGCGGGTCCACGGCAGGATGCCGCCGGCCCTTCCCAGCCGCCGCGTGAGGCGAGGGTTGTCGGCGGTCACGGTCCCGCTGCCGACGAGGATCGCGTCGTACTCTTCCCTGAGGAGGAGGCTCGCCTCGCGGGCTGCGTCGCCCGTGATCCACTGGGAGTCGCGCTGGACCGTCGCGAGCTTTCCGTCGAGCGTCATCGCGGCCTTGAGGAGGACGAACGGCGTCTTCTGCGATTCGGCCCAGACGAACTTCTCGTTGAGGTGCCGCGCTTCCCGCTCCAGCAGGCCCGAGGACACCTCGACTCCGGCTTCGCGAAGTTTCTGCAGGCCGCGGCCGTCGACGAGGTCGTTGGGATCGCGCATGGCCACCACGACGCGGGCGACTCCCGCCTCGATCAGAGCATCGGCGCACGGGCCGGTGCGCCCCTGGTGGCTGCACGGCTCGAGCGAGACGTAAGCGGTCGCTCCGCGCGGGTCGTCGCAGCGGCGCAGGGCCTCGATCTCCGCATGGGCCTCTCCGGCGCGCGAGTGCCAGCCCTCGGCGATCGCCACGTCGTCGCGCACGAGCACGCAGCCGACCATCGGGTTCGGGCTGACCGAGTAACGCCCGTTCTCCGCGAGCTCGAGCGCGCGCCGCATGAACTGCTCGTCCCTCATCCGGCCTGATTGTACGCGGGGAGAGTGGGCGGCGAGGCGACCGCCGCATCAACGAAAAAGGGCCGGCTTCGCAGCCGGCCCTTCGCTCGATGGTGGATCGCTCGTTACGGGACGAGCAGGAACGTGTAGCGGGAGACGTTCCCCTGACGCGTTGCCGTGGTCACGTACATGCGCACGCGCTGACCGCTCTTGAGACGGTCGACTGCGGCGCGGAACTGCTCGAGGTTCTCGACCTTCTGACCCTGGACTTCCTGGATCACGTCGCCCTCACGGAGGAGCGCGTCGGCGGCGGCCGAGACGTTCTTGACGTCGGTCACGAGGACGCCGGTGACGGTGTTGTCGATGCCGTAGATGCGGCGTGTCTCGGGGGTCAGGCCCTGGACCGACATGCCGAGCTTGCTCGGGGCCGGTTCGGCCTGAGTCGGCTCGGTCGCGGCCTCGTTCGACCCTTCCTCCACGCGGACTGCAGTCTTCGCGCTGACCGTCATCCGCTCGCCGTTGCGGATCAGCATGACCTTCACGTTGGTGCCGACCGGCAGGTAGGAGATGTAGTCGATCAGCTCGCGGTTGGTGCGGATCTGGCGGTCGTCGACGCCGATGATGACGTCGCCGCGCTTGATGCCTGCCTTCTCGGCGGGACGTCCCGGGGTGACGCGCTGGACGAGAGCGCCGCGGGCTTCGGGGAGGTCGAAGGCTTCCTTGACCTCCTGCGTGACGTCCTGGATCTCCATGCCGAGGTAGCCGCGGGTCACCTTCCCCTGCTTGAGCTGTGGGATGAGGATCTTGGCGGTGTTGATCGGCGTGGCGAAGCCGAGGCCCTGTCCCGCGGTGCTGATGGCGGTGTTGATACCGATGACCTCTCCGGCGATGTTGAGCAGCGGGCCGCCGGAGTTCCCCTGGTTGATCGCGGCGTCGGTCTGGATGAAGTCTTCGAACGAGACGCTCTCGCGGCTGTTGGGGAGCCCGCCGAGGCGGCGGCCCTTGCCGGAGACGACGCCGACGGTGAGGCTGTTGGCGAAGTCCATGAGCGGGTTGCCGATGGCGATGGCCCAGTCGCCGCGGCGGATCCGCTGCGAGTCGCCGAGGCGGAGAGCCGGCAGCTGCTCGTTCACGTCGATCTTGAGGAGGGCGATGTCGGTCGCCGGGTCGCGGCCCACGATCGTGGCCGGGACGCTGCGTCCGCCTGCGCCGTTCTCGTCGGCACCATAGGTCACCTCGACCCTGGTCGCATCCTCGACGACGTGGTTGTTCGTCAGGATGAAGCCGTCGGACGAGATGATGAAGCCGGAGCCGCCGCTGCGACGTGCCTCTTCGTCGTCCCCTTCACCCGTTCCGGGGTGCCCCGGCGGAAGGCGCGGATCGTTCCGGTCGGGGAAGAAGAAGTCGAACGGCGAGTTGCCGCGGCGCCGCTGGGTGACGCTGACGATCTCGACCGACCGGATCGAGACGACCGCCGGAGTCGCTCTGGCCGCGAGATCGGCGAACGACGGGATGGTGACGGACGGGACGGAGACGCCGGACGGCGTCTGCACCGTGGTGGTCGTCTGAGCCTTCGATTCCGGCATCAGGCCGAGGTCGGCGCTCACGAGCACGCCGAACGTCACCGACGCGATGACGATCGCGGCGGTCGACAGGATGCGCTTTGTGGAATCACTCATGGATCATTCACTCCTCACTGGGTTCTCTGACTGGGAGGTTGCTGTTTCCATCCGCGCGAGTCGCGGCAGGGCCGCGGGGCGCGGATCGGGGACATCGGCGGAAGCGCGTGCACCCGAGGTGCCAGACAGGCCGCTCTTCCGGTCTCTCTGAGACGAGCTTCGGGCGCAATTGTTCCGCAGGGCACGTTACGGTTTGTTGAACGCGAAAGGGGAAGGGGAAGTTTCGCCGTCTGAAGAAAAAGAAAAAGCCTCGCTGTGGAGGGCGAGGCCGGGGGTGTGAAGCGGTCGCAGACGCGTCAGACGACGCGCCGGCGGCCGACCAGGAGTCGGTAGATGAAGAGCAGGATGATCGCGCCGATGATCGATCCGATCCATCCCGCGGCCTGCTGTTCGCTTCCCATGAGCGTCGTCGCCAGGAAGCCGCCGACGAATGAGCCTGCGATACCGAGAAGAATGGTGACGATCCAACCACCCGGGTCTTTCCCCGGCATGAGGAACTTGGCGATTGCGCCGACGACCAGACCAAACAGGATCCATCCGATGATGTTCATTGATTTCCTCCAAGTTGCCGGCTGAGCCGGGTGAGGGCTGATTGAGCAACTCGGGTGCCACCCCGGACCGTGACCGCTGAAACGTGGAAACGCTCCTGGCGGCGCCGAGGTGAGAAGTAAGAAGTAAGAAGTAAGAAGAAAGAAGTAAGAAGTATGAAAGGGGGGGCCAAGCCACCTGCCTCGATTTCATCCTTCATCCCTCATCCTTCATACTTCTTGCTTCTTACTTCACATCCCCCGCGGACCTCGCGCGCCGCGGAGTTTCAGGAGACTTCCATGCGATATCGCAATCTGCACGGCACGGATGTGCAGGTGTCGGAGCTCGGCTTCGGGACCTGGACGGTGACCACCGGATGGTGGGGGACCTACACGGATGCCGAGGCCGAGCGGATGATTCGGGCCGCGCTCGCCCGCGGCATCAACTACATCGACACCGCCGACGCATACGGCAACGGGCGGGGCGAGTCCGTGCTCGCGCCGGTGCTCCGCGATCACCCCGACACGATCGTCGGAACCAAGTTCGGCTACGACTTCTACAACCATCCCGAGCGGCCGCGCGGACAGCGCGAGCTGCCGCAGGACATGTCGCCGAAGTTCATCCGCTTCGCGTGCGAGCGGTCGCTCGAGCGTCTCGGCACGGACCACATCGCGATCTACCAGCCGCACAACCCGCGAATCGCCGTGCTCATGACCGACGAGCACTGGGAGACGCTCGAGGCGCTTCGCTCCGAGGGAAAGATTCTCTCGTACGGGCCGTCTCTCGGTCCTGCCATCGGCTGGCGTGACGAGGGCGTCTACTCGATCGGCGAGCGGAAGGCGCCGGTCACGCAGATGATCTACAACATCCTCGAGCAGGACCCGGGCCGCGAGTTCATCCTCGCCGCCGATCTCGCCCAGCGCGGTCAGCGCTACGCGGGGGTGGACGAGGCAGAGAAGGGGATGACGAACAAGCGGGTCTGCGAACCGTCCCCGGCGTTCGACCGGACGTTCCGGGCGTGGAACACCCCCGCGCTCGAGAACGATGGCCCGCAGTTCCTCATCCGCGTCACGCACTCGTCCGGGATGCTCGAAGGGAAGTACACGCTCGACACGAAGTTCGACGAGAGCGACCACCGCTCGCATCGGCCGCGCGCGTGGCTGGTCGAGGGGCTGCAGAAGGTCGAGCGGCTCGCACCGATCTGTGCGCGTCGCGGCGTGACGATCGGGCAGCTTGCGCTGCTCTGGCTCACCTCGCACCCGTCGGTCCTCTGCGCGCTTCCGAACGTCTACGAGGAGTCGCAGCTCGACGAGTTCGTCGCGGCCTTCGAGCACCCGCCTCTGACCGGCGCCGAGATGGAAGAGATCCAGGCGCTCTACGACGCGAACTTCGACGTCGTCCCGCAGGAGAGCGCAGAGACCGCTTAGCTCCAGGCACGCGAATGGCGCCTTCGCATGCCCGCTTCTTGCACGACGAGCGGGCATGCGAAGAACAATACTCATTCTCGTCTCGTGCCTCGTGGTCGCGTCGGCGGCGATTGCGCAGGAAGAATCGCGCGAGTCACTCGCACAGGGGCAGCTGAACGTCCTCCTGCAGGCCCAGCAGGCGATTCGCGATGCCGAGGCCGCAGCGGCGGCGACGTACGCGACCACACTCCTCGACGAAGCGCAGTGG
>JBAQWH010000078.1:0-6789 GCA_049298815.1 Thermoanaerobaculia bacterium
GGGCGGCGCTCCGGGCACGAGTTGCTTCAGCACGATCGTCGTGCCGGCCTGACGCTCGCCCGACGCCGAAAGTGCGACGCAGCGGATCGCGCCGGACGGAATCGCGATCGTCTTCGGATGCGCGGGATCGTCGAAGCGCAACCAGCCGAGCCGGATCTTCGCCTCGCCGGCCGGCGTCACCTCGACGTCGTACATGCCGGCCGAAGGGAGGAGGACCGAGAACGATCCATCAGGCGCTACGCGAACCGTCCGCCGGATCGCTCCCGGCTGCTTCGCGTCAGCGAGCGAGAGATCGCCACTGACAGGTTCGTTGCGGCGGAGGACGCGGCCGCGGAAGACGAGAGGCTCGACCTCCAGCTCGCGTTCGATGTTCTGCGACGGCTCGACCTTCAGTTCGCCCGCACGTATCGGGTAGAGGGCACCGTCACCGGTGCGGACGAGCGCGCTCGCGACCCACAGACCGGCCGGAACGCGGTCGACCCTCGCTTCCGATCCCGTCATGCGCGCCTGGAGCGGGTGTTCGCTTGCGAGCGATGAGAGCAGTGTCACTTCCTCGATCACTGCCTTCGGATCGGTCGTGCGGAACGCAGGTGACAGCCGCACCTTCAGCCGCACGGTCGAGGGAGGCAGGAGCTCGACGCGGACGGCCGCGTGCTCGGCGACGCCGAGGAGCAGATCGGTCCGGCCGCGGCTATTCGTGACCGGTTCGAACGCTTCGAGTACGAGAGGCTCGTTCAACGGCAGGCCGGTGACTCGCGCCGCGCCATCGGCCGAGGTGGTGGCCTGGCCGACGATGTCGGATGAGTCGCCGCTCGAGCGGATGGTGATGACGCGGCCTGGCAGGGGAGCCTGAGGATCGGCGGCGACGGTTTGCACGAGGAGCGTCGTGCCCGAGACGAGGCGCAGTTCGCCGAGATCGCGCTGCGCGCCGGAAGCGAGACGGTACGCAATCGTGTGGAGACGATACGGGGTCGGCGTGAGATGCATCGCGCCGCACGCGCTCGGGACCGCGAGCTCGATTCGGCTGGCGGCGGGCTGCAGGCGGTACGCGGGACGACGTCCCCCGGCGCATTGGCTGAACGAGACGTCGAGTTGCTCGACCGGCGGTCCGCCCGGCGGGAGGAGCAGTTGCGCTGTCATGCCGGCGCGCGCGAATGTCTCGAGGCGACGGACGTCACCGCCCTCATCCGCGGCGATGAAGATGTGTGTGCGCGTCGTGAGATGGACAAGGTTCGCCGCGGACGATCCGGCCCACTCCACGCGAGTGCCGCCGGGCGTTGCGCGGAGGCGATGCTCTCGTTCCACGCCGTCGATGAAAAGGCGCGGCCGATCGTCAGCAACGAGACGCGGTAGCGGCCCGGCGGCAGCGCATCCCAGTGCACGACCTTCGTCTCGGTGCGCGTCGAGTACCGTTCCATCCATCGTGCGAGCTCCGGCTGCAGCCGCTCAGGATCGAGCGGCTCGAGGTGAAGGACCGCCCCGGCGTCCGGATCATCGAAGGTGAGGCGCAGCTCGCGACCCTCCTGCAACACGACGTCGGGCGGCGGACTCGACTCCGCGAGGTCGAGCACGACCGGCGTCTTGCCCTGCTTCGACACGATGCAAGGGATGCGCTCTCGCGACGATACGGGAAGAGCCCATGCGCCCTCCTCGTCCGTCGTCGCCGACCAGCCGGCGGCGAGGGCCTGCAGCGCTTCGGCGCTGAAGAGTCCGACCCATGGATGGAGAACCGCGCGGAGCTGCGCGACCGTCGCGCCGGCGACCGGCGCTCCCTGTTCGTCGTACACGCGACCGCGTTGCGACGGAGCGCCGCGAAGCGTCCATTCCCCCGAAGTCGTCTGACCTGCGACGATGGTGATCGGCCGCACGTCGAGCTCACCGCCGGCGGTGGCAAGTCCCGCGTAGTAGCGGCCCTCCGGCAGGTCGGCCGTGAAACGGCGACCGGCCGTCACGCGTTGCTCGAATGATGGTTCGGAATGCGGCGCATCCGCGCGTACGACCGCCAGCCAGCCGCTGGTGACTTTCCCTGCGGATTGGATGGAGACGTCCAGGTGGCCGCTGGCCGCCGAGGTGAGCGGGACCGCGATCAGTACCGCGATGAGCGCCGCGCGGATCGGGGATGTGTTCATCGCCGCCCGCTCAGAAGCAGACACTGCATTGAGCCGGACAGGCGCCGGGATGGTCGTCGTAGACGCAGTCCGCGCAACTGCCGGTGGATTGCGCCGCAAGTGGCAAGGCGAAAAGGAACGCAACGACGACCAGAAGAGTGTCAACGGACGTTCGGCTGGTCATGATCCTCCTGATATACGTCGTGCCATTATCCGTAACCACAGGACGCCAAGGTGCCCGTAATATTGCGAGTCCCACCGTCGAGCAGAGTTGGCGAGGGCCGCGGCACCGACGGCGATTGCGGAAGCCGAGTTCTCCTCCCGCGCTCGTGATCGTGAGTCCTGACCACGCGATCGCTCTCTACACGCGGCTCTCAGGCCTGACGCAGCGGCTCTTCGCGCGAGGGATGTCGACCGTTTCAGTTCCTCCGAGGCGAAGAGCGGCGGCGGGATGGTGAGATCGCCAGCGGCCGAGGTGAGCCGCACGTCGTCGGGTTAGCATCAGCCATGCTCGACATCGTCGCATCCGTCGCGGCAATCGCGCTTCTTGCGTGGGTGCTGCATCTCGCCCTGCACAGGGTATTGCCGCGACGCTGGATGCGCTGGACGATTGCGGTGTCCGCCGCGTTCTTCGTAACGGGCTATGCGACGCTCCAGCTCTCGCGCTCGCGCTCGTTCCAGATGTTCGGGCACATGGTGCTGCCTCACCCGACTCCGGAGAAGCTCGTCGCCCTCACCTTCGACGACGGTCCTGCGCCGAAGCACCTCGGCGAGGTGCTGGAGCTTCTCGAGCGCGAGCAGGTGCGCGGCACTTTCTTTCTCATCGGAGGCGCGATCGAGGAGCAACCCGCCGCCACGAAGCGGATCGTGGCCGCGGGTCACGAGATCGGCAATCACTCGTACTCGCACCGTCGGATGGTGTTCAAGACCGGATCGTGGATCGGTCGCGAGATCGAACGGACCGACGCGCTGATCCGCTCCGCGGGATACCGCGGCCCGATCCACTTCCGCTCGCCGTACGGCAAGAGACTCATCTCCCTGCCGCTTTATCTCGCACGGCATGACCGGCTGAACGTCTTCTGGGACGTCGACCCGGAGAGCAATCGGAAGATCGCCCGCGACCCGGACGCGATCCGCAACCACGTGCTCGCCCGCGTGAAACCCGGCTCCATCGTGCTGCTGCATCCCATGTACGCGACCGGCGAGCCGTCGCGTCGCGCCCTTCCGGAGATCATCGACACGCTTCAGGCACGCGGCTACCGCTTCGTTACGGTGTCCCAACTGCTAAAGGCGCAGAAACAATAGGGAGGAGGGGGTCAGACCTTGGATCTTCGGGGCCGGGGCTAAGATCTGCCGCCCGCTGACGCGGGCTCGGCGGCGGGCGTGCGATACCATCGGTGCGTGGCCGAAGATCTCCTGAAGATCCTCACGCAGTTCCACCGCGAGGTGGTGCTGCCGGACATGGAGCGAATCGTCGATTCGCGCATCACGCCGCTGCGCGAAGAGATGCTCGCGAGCTTCGACGCGGTCTTAAAGCGGCTGGAGCGGCTCGAGGGGGAGTACCACCTGCTCGTCGCTGCCGTGCGCTCGATGGAAGAGCGACTGGCCAATCTCGAGGCTGCGATGGAGAAGGTCGCGCTGCGGTCCGAACTGGTCGCGCTGCGCGACCGCGTCGATTCGCTCCAGCAGCGAATCGCGGATCTCGAGTCGCGCCTCTGAAGCGGTTCAGTCGCCTCGGGTCGTTGCCTCGGCCGTCATCGGAGGGGAGATCGTCCGTCGACGATCGAGACGGTAGAGCGAAGGTCTGACCCCCCGGAGCCCGAAGCTCGAGCACCCACGGCAGCGGGACTCAAGTCCCGCTGCGGCGGACTGAAGTCCGCTCTCCGTCTCTTCTGCATGGGGTCCCCATCGGCACCGTCGCGCTCGGTGGTAACCTGACGCGACGAGATCGTTCCACTTGATGCGAGGGACTACAGCGGTGACGACGGTTCTGACAGGCGATTCGTCCCAGGCCACGCCCGACTATCGGGAAGGGATCAAGAAGGAAGTCGCTGAGATCAAGTTCCTCATCCACGATCTTCGCGTCGAAGGCTTCTTCAACGACGCCCTCCACTACCACGTCACCCTGAACACAGACCTCGAGATCTACAACATCGAGCAGGCGCATGTGCTGCACGCGGCCGACGTGCAGGAACTGAAGTCGAGACTCGGCACCGCGCGTCGGGCCTTTCAGGACTACTCGAACGCCGTCAAGAGTCTCTCTCCCGACAGGACGGTCCTGCTCCTGGGCCATCGCTACGTCGACGCGATCCATGACACCTGTCACCTCATTCTCAACCCGCTGTGGGGGCGGTCGGATCAGGTGCTCTCCTTTCTGCCGGCAGAGGCGCGCTCGGTCCGTTCGCGGCGTCACTACCGCAACTGCATCAGCTGGCTGTATGGCGTGCGCATGCGCATCGCAGCGTTTCGCGAGGAAGGGAACGACCCGGCGGTGCAGGTGGAGTTCGACCTGGCCGAGGACATCCGAGACTTCACGCAGGATGTGGTTCGTGGGTATGTGGTGGAGAAGTCCGAGGCGCGCGTGGAGCTGCTGCTCGAACGGTTGGACTCTGCGGTCATTGCCGGCAGACGCCAGCGTTTCCGGCGGATGTACTTCAACCTCGTCATGAATGCGGTCGACGCGATGGCCGCACGCAAAGCGGGGGCGATCCTCGTGAGTACGGTCGTCGAAGGCGAACGCGTAGCGCTGAGGGTGCGCGACGACGGCGCGGGCATGTCTCCGGAGAAGATCGCGCAGCTGCTCGCCGACCGGCAGACGCTGGACGGCGAGATCCATTCGCTCGGTTTCGTATTCGTCCGCCAGACGGTCGCGGAGTTCGGGGGTGAGCTCACGATCGAGAGCGAGCCAGGGAAGGGCACGACCATGACGCTGCTCTTTCCGTACCTCGCGGGAAGGGTTCTGCAATGGGATCCGTCGTACCGCGACAAGTATCGTCTGCCGGAGAATTACCGCTCTCTCCCCACCGACTCGGACGCGGCGCAGACCGCCCCTGTCCGTGCGCCGGCAAGCGAAACCTCGGCGGGCCTTCTTTCAGCTCCGCCTCCGGCGCAGGCGGCGCCGGTCAGCAGGATCGAGGAGGAGAAAAACACCTGCGGCCGTCTCGTGTTCGAGGCCTATGAACGGTCGAGGGCGCAGTTTCCCGGCTGCATCTTCGCCCTCGCGATGACCGAGGAGGATCGCGTGGAGATGTTCCGCTACAAGCCGTACGAGCGCGAATGGAACATCTCGCACGAGGACCTGTCGCCGATGTATTACCAGGCCACCTGGCGCGGACGGATCGAGGAGGACGAAGTCAGGCGGCCGATGGTCATCCTCAAGCCGCCGCAGAGCATGGGCGAGTACTTCGACTTCAAAGAGGTGGCCGAGGAACGGGGCGTCGAGCGCTTCATGCGGATGGCGCGGGACGAGGGGATTCGCATCGCGCGCAAGCTCATCGCGACGGGGCTCGCCCCGCAGATCCCGCTCCTTCTCGCCAGCGCCGTCCGCTTCTTCCCCGCTGAGACGGAACTGCACGGCACCGAACCCGTGCCGCTCGAACTGCTCGCGCGCCAGAGGCTGTCCGCCGAAGTCGCGTAGCTCCAATCGGTCGGAGGTGCGGCTCACCCCGAGGGACAAGGGGGAAGGCAGCGTCGTCAGCTTTATGCGCGGCTCCGCTTCAGCCTCGCCACGACCTTCTGCAGCTCCGGATCGTCGGGCGAGAGAGCGAGCGCCTTCTCGTACCACTCCAGCGCCCGTGTCCTCATCGACGGGTCTTTCGCACGAATCGCCGCTCCTTCGTAAAAGCCGCCGAGACCTGCGTACGTCTCCGGATCGTCTTTCGCGAGCTCGGCGACCCGCTCGAGTGTCCGGCCAGCCACCGCGACCTGGTTGTCGTCCCACTCGCGACGGGCGCGTATGAGCAACGCACGTGCGAGCGTATTGACGGCAATCGGGTAGGGGGTGATTGCGACGGCCGCCTCAGCCTCTCGCACCGCACCGTCGATGTCGTCGCGCGCAAGAAGGAACTGCGCGTAATTGCCGTGGCTCCAGGCACCCTTCGGGTCGAGCTTCAGAATCTCCCGGTGTTCCGCGTCAGCCTCTTCGAGCTGCCCTCCAAGCCCGTACGCACCGATGAGGATCTGCCTCGCCTGCCTGACGTCGATCGGGTCCTGCGACCTGGCCACGACGTCGCGCGCGAGGCGCATCGATTCGGCGACCTCCTCCTCCCGCTCCGCCAGGTGCGCCTGAGCGAGTGTGTGGCGAGGGGAGGCTGGATCGATCTCGGCGGCGCTGGCCAGCGAATCGCGGGCGATGTCGTAATCACCGCGCGCCATCGAAATGTAGGACGAGGCGAGATGCGCGTCGTAGCACTGAGGGTCCAGCTTCAGCGCGTGATTCACGTACTTCCAGGCCTTGTCGAGCGGCCCCTGATCGTACGTGCGCGCGCGCATGAAGCCTGCGTAGTACTCGGTTCTCGCGAGACCGACGTAGCCGAGGGGGAAGTTCCGATCGCGATTGACGAGCTGCGTGAATGCGGTTCGTGCGCGCTCGAGCACTGCCGGGTCGCCCTGCCACTGCCGCAGGTCGGCCAGGGCCGTGTCGTAGGAGGCGCGGAGCGCATCGCGCGACTCGGTGGGGACC
>JBAQWH010000079.1:0-6806 GCA_049298815.1 Thermoanaerobaculia bacterium
CATCGGCGGCTCAGGATGACACCCGGGAGGGCGCCTCACCGCCCGCGTTCGAACGACTTCGCGACGCGCTCGTCACCCAGTTCGCGGAACGTCTTCGCGGCGAAGGCACGCGATTCGGCTGATGGGAAGGCGCGAACGAGCCGCTCCATCGTCTTCCGCGCAGCGTCTTTCTCGCCGCGCAGCCAGTGCACCACTGCGAGGCTCGCATAGGCCTCTCGGTCGTCCGGAAAGAGTGAGAGCTCTTTCTCGAATGCGGCGATCGCCTCGTCGAAGCGGTTCTGCCGCGCGAGGATGTCGCCGCGCGTGTACTCGAGCAGCGAGACCGGCCCGAGCTGGCGCTGGGCGATGTCCGCGTCGGCCTGCTGGATCATCTGCATTGCGCGATCGAGCTGCCCGGTGCGCGCGAAGACCTGCGCCGCAAGGACCTGCGCCTGCACGCGGTAGGGGTGCGCCCTCATCGCGGCGGTCGCGTGCTGCAGTGCCGGCTCGTACTGCTCTCGCGCCAGCGCGACGCGGCCGATCATCAGGTGCATCATCCCCGGATTCGACTTCTCGCCGAGCCGCGCGTGAGCCTCCGCGTCGTCGAGCTGGTTCGCCGTGAGGAGCAGCGCCGCGACCGTCAGGCCGACGTCGGGGGCGAGCTGCGGGCTGAGCTCCATGCTTCGTTTGTAGGTCGCGATCGCGTCGGTCACCCGCCCAGCGTCCTGGTACGTGCGGCCGAGCAGAGTCCAGGCGTCGGTCAGCTTCGGGTTCTTCTGCACCAGGTCGCGCAGGATCGCAATCGCCTCGTTCAGACGCTTCTCGTGGACGAGCATGCTCGCCCGTTTGAACGACTGCAGCTCGCCGATGTGGTCCTTCGGGTCGGGGAGCGGACCGGAGCCGCTCGCGGCCGGTCCGCCGAGATAGCCGAGGGCCGCGAGCTTCCGCGCTTCTTCGGGGTCGATGTTGGCGGTGGTCGCCTCGCCGCGCGGGACGAGGTCCAGCTCCTTGCGCATCGCGGCGTAGACGCGGCGCTCGTCGCTGAGGATGTTCTTCTGCTGGCGCGGGTCTTTCGCGAGGTCGTACAGCTCCGGCTTCGGCGATTCGATGTACTGGTAGTCCTCGTCGACGAGGCTGCGCGTGTCGGACCATCCGAGGTGGATGCGCGGGTAGAGCGATTCGGCATAGGCGTGACGCGGCGTTGCCGGCGCCGCGTCGAAGAGCGAGATGCCCGGCAGGCCGGACGGAGGGTCGATCCCCGCTAGGCGCACAACGGTCGGGAAGACGTCGATGAGGGAGACGACACGGGTGACGGTCCCTCCCCGGCGCGTGTTCTTCGGCAGCTTGACGATCAGCGGAACGTGGATCGCCTCCCGGTAGAGGAAGACGCCGTGCTCGTCTTCACCATGATCGCCGAGACCTTCGCCGTGATCCGAGAGCAGGATGATGATCGCGTCGTCGTAGATTCCGCTCGCCTTGAGACCGTCGAGGAAGCGTCCGACGATCTCGTCGCTGGCCGCGATTTCCGCGTCGTACGGGTTCTTCCACCGGCTGCGATGCGGCTCGGGGGCGCTGTACGGAGCATGAGGCTCGAAGATGTGGAAGAGGTAGAAGAACGGCGAGCCCTGATGATCCGCGATCCACTTCGTGGCGATCGCTGCGGTCTCGGTGCCGGGCCTCTGCTGAGCGCCGACCGACTCACCGCCTCGAATGTTCACGGCGTCGTCGTAGTCGTCGAAGACGTCACCCAGGCCGGTCGCGGCGCGCAGGACGTACGCCGAGACCGCCGCGCCGGTCGCGTAGCCGTGCTCCTTCAGCAGCCTGCTGATCGTCATGTGCTTCGACGCATCGAACTGAAAGCCGAGGTTGTTGCGCACGCCGTTCTGCGGAGGCAGTTGCCCCGTGAGCAGTGCCACGTGAGACGGCAGGGTCAGCGGCACGTGTGCGTAGGCGCGCTCGAACAGAACGCCGTCGCGCCGCAGGGCGTCGATGTTCGGCGTCTCGACTTCGCGGTAGCCGTAGGCCGGCAGACGATCCGCGCGAAGCGTGTCGATCGAGATGACGATGACCGGCGCGTTGCGGAAGGACGGATGTCCTTCTGCGACGACGGCGCGCTCCCGCGAGCAGGAGAGCACCGCGGCCGAGAGGCAGAGCGGCAGGACGACGAAGCGGCGGAGGTTCATGGAGGCGGTTCGCAGGCTCACAAAAGAAAAACGCTCCGGCCCGAGGGCCGGAGCGTCAGGGTAATCAACCTCTGCTCGAATTAGAAGCGGAGGCCGAACGAAACGCGGTAGGTGCGCGGGAGCTGATAGCTGCCCTGCGACACGGCCTGGCCGAAGTCGTCGCCCAACCGGTAATTCACGCCCTCGACCGGCACGTCGCCGGCATTCGGGTTGAAGCGGACGAGCGACGTGTCGTTGCGCGCGGTCAGGATGGTCGAGTCGCCGTTGACGACTGCGTCGTCGTTGAAGACGTTGAGCACTTCAGCCTGAACGAACACACCGACGTTGCGGATCGGGAGGTTGTAGTTGATCGAGAGATCGGTCGCGATCTCGTCGTCCCAGCGATACTCGCCACGGTCGCTGAAGTAGTAGCTGACCGAGCTCGGCGGGGTGATGTAGCCCGGGTTCGCGACGCCGCCCGGCTTGCCTGCGCCGTAGAACGTCGAGCGGGCGCGGACGTCGATGCTCCCGACTGCCGCATAGGCGTAACCCGAGTCAAAGCGCTCGAGGACGCTGAAGTTGAAGTTGCCGATCGGGGTCGGGAGGTCGTACGAGCCCCAGAGACGGAGCTTGTGCGTCTGGTCGAGACCGCTGAGCGGGCCGGCCGGGTTGGCCTGGGCGAAGGAACGGTATTCCGGATACTGGAACGTCGCATCGGGGACCGGGCCGCTGCCGCTGGTCTCACCGGTGGTGTTGCCCTCGGTCTGCGAGTAGGTGTAGTTGCCGCCGATCGCAAAGCGCTGGCCGATGCGGTAGTTGCCCTGGAGCTGCAAGGCGTCGTAGGTACGCTCGAGCTCGTCGGTGTTCTCGACGAGGCCGAGGTCGAAGTCGACGCCGGCGGCCGCGAACGGCACGGATCCGGTCGACCGGTCGATGCGGCGCGAGTACATGTTCGTCCAGTCGCGGTGGATGATGTCCGCACGGAGGAACGCGTTCTGGCCGATCTGGAATCCGGCGCCGAAGGTGTACTCGTTGACGCTGGGCGACTTGAGGGTCTCGAGGAACTGGCTGGTGAGGCCCGGGATGTCGACGTAGAACGCGTTCATCAGCGGAAGGACCTTGATCGGGCCGTCTGCGGTCTGAATCGTGTCGGTCGCATTCGCGTTGAACCACTCGAAGATCTTGGTGAAGGCCCCGATGTAGTCGAGCTTGCCGTCTTCGTTGATCGGATCGCCTTCGTAGGCCCAATAGAACGCTGCCGGGTTGCCACCACGGGCTGCCGAACCGCCGATGGTCTCGGCGATGCGGGAGACGTAGGTGCTGTAGCCGGCGGTGAAGCGCAGGCGGCCGTCGCCGCGCGGGTCAAAGGTGGCGCCGAGACGCGGCGAGAACGCTGCGTCGTCAGCGATCTTGTTGCCCGAGCTGTCCTTGCCGTCGTTCGCGTCGTAGCGGAGGCCGACGTTGAAGCTCCAGTTCGGGTTGAGGTCCCACTTGTCGTTGACGTAGAGCGAGTTCGTCTGCCAGTCGGATCCGCGGGTGAACTCGAGGATCGGCCACCAGGTGATGACGTCGCCCGGAAGGAACATCGGATGCGAGCGGCCCTGCGCGTCGCGCGTGTCGAGAACGCTCGCGTAGTACGTGTTGAGGAAGAAGTCGCTGCCGGACTGGAAGTTGTTCGCGAGGCGCTCTTCAGCCCAGTTCTCGTAACCGGCGACGATGTTGTGGTTTCCGAGGCTCTTCGAGCCGAAGTAGTAGGTCGACTTCAGGCCATAGGAGCTGTTGTTGCGCTCTTCCGGATCGCAGACGCCGCAGAACACCGGCGCGCCGTAGAAGGCGCCGGTCTCGTAGCCGTCCCACGCGGCCGTTGCGGCTGCAACCTGCGCGACCGGGTCCTGACCGAGGCGGGCGAGGATGTCGCCGCCGCTGCCTTCGAACGCGAAGTTCTTCTGCGCGTACGTGACGTCGATGAGCCAGTTGTTCGTGATGATGCCGCTGTACTGCGCGGTGAGGAAGTCGTTCGGGAGCGAACGGCCGACGTCGAGGTTGCTCGGCTCGATGCACGACCCGAAGCAGTTGTTGGTCGCGTCGTTCGAAATGTCGAGGTACGACAGCACGAGGCTGTGCTTCGGCGTGATCTGGCCGGTGAGCTTGCCTTCGAAGCGCTTCTCTTCGCTGCTGTTCGGGAAGGTCAGCGTGCTGCGGGTGAACGTCGGGCTGCCGGAGAGCTCCGCCATGCGGCCCGCGGTGAAGAACCAGAGACGGTCGCGCACGATGCGGCCGCCGAGGGTCGCTTCGTACACCGAGTTGACCTTGTCGAGCGGATCGGCCTGACCCGGGAACGGGGTCTTGTCGGTCCAGTTCGGATTGGTCAAGCTGTCGCGCACCGAGCCGTGGAACTCGTTGCCGCCCGACTTCGTGATCGCGCTGACGACACCGCCGGTGAAGCGGCCGAACTCAGCGGAGATCGAGCCGGACATGACGGTCGTCTCCTGGATCGCGTCCTCGATGAAGAGGTTGTGCGTCTGACCGCGGAGGTTCTCGTTGGTGACGGCGCCGTTCACGAGGAACAGGTTGTCGTACGAGTACGCACCCGAGATCTGGATTCCGCCGGTGGCCTGGTTCGTCTGGACGCCCGGAGCGAGCAGGGTCGCACCCTGCAGCGTCCGCGCGACCGGAAGATCCTCGATCATCTCAGCGGTCATGTTCGCCTGGACTTCCTGCGTCTCGAGGACGGCCGGCGCAGCCGCCGTCACCGTGATCGCCTCGGCAACCGCCGAGAGGCGAAGCACTGCGTCGACACGGCCCGTCGACGCCAGCGACAGACGCTGGGTCTTCGTCACCGGCGCCATCCCTTCCATGTCGAAGCGGATGGTGTACTCGCCGGGGGGGATCGACTGGAAGGCGTAGCCGCCCGCCTCGTTCGTCACGGCCGTGCGCGCGCCCTGAAGAGCGGGCGACGTGATCGTGACAGTGACGCCCGGAAGCGGCGCACCTTCATGGGTGACCGCGCCGGTAAGGGTGGCAGTCGTGCCCTGCGCAAAAACGCTCGTCGATGCGAGCAGCAGCAGAGCGAGGACCGCTAAAAACCGATAGGACCTCATCATTCCTCCTTGTGGTGTTTCTACAACGACAACGGTCGCAGCAATCCTGGGATCGCTGCGAATCGCTGGCCCGAGTGGACTTCCTGAGCAAACGTCTACCAGCATCACTACTTAGCGCCGTCACGCCCCAAGTTCGGAGTCCCGCAAATCCAATGGGTTGAATTGCGGCTCGACAATTCTGGAGTCCGTGACGCTACCTCAACCGCGGATCAAATGATGCCGTAACGCAGAAGTCAAGGTGGCGTGACCGAACTGTAATGGGGGTCCCAGCAGTCTCGACGGCATCACTCTCTGACTTTCCAGCAACAGAGGACCGGCCATCTCACCCATTGCGAGCCGGATGGCGAACGCCGGAACGCCGAGCAGGTGTGGCCGACGAAGCACGTCAGCGAGCGTCCGTGTGAACTCCCGGTTTCTCACCGGTTCCGGCGCCGTTGCATTGTAGACACCGGACGTTGACGGATCGGTAACCAGCCTCTGGATGGTACTCAGCAGGTCATCGCGCTCGATCCACGACATCCACTGCTCTCCGTCGCCGATCGGGCCGCCGAGTCCGAGGCGGAACGGCAGGAGCATCGGCGCGAGCGCGCCGCCGTCCGCCGCCAGCACGATCCCGATGCGGACGATCGCGAGTCGTGCACTCTCTGCCGCCGGCGCAGCCGCCTCCTCCCAGCGACGGGAGACCTCCGCGAGAAAGCCGCTTCCCGCCGCGGCGCTCTCGGTCAGGACCTCGTCGCCGCGCGATCCGTAGTAGCCGATGGCCGACGCGCTGACGAACGCCCGCGCGCGGGGTGGGGCACTGTTGAGCGCCTGCACGAGCATGCCCGTGGCATCGAGCCGGCTCGCGAGAATTCGCCGCTTCCGCTCCTCCGTCCAGCGACCACCGGCGATGTTCTCCCCTGCGAGGTTGATCACCGCATCCGCGGCCGCGACCTCTTCCGTCCACGGCCCCAGCTGCCGGCCATCCCACGGAATGGGAGTGCCTGCGGAGACGCTCGAGGGATTGCGCGAGAGAACGCCAACCGTGTGTCCTTGACCGAGAAGCCGCCGTACGAGCGGCACGCCGATGAACCCGGTTCCACCGCTGATCATGATGCGCATCGCCGGATTCTATGCCCCAAAAACAACGACGCCGACCAGGGCGTTGGTCGGCGTCGTCGTTCGGGTCAGGAGGGTAGGAGAAATGTTGTCGCTCGGTAGATAGGACGGGGAGCCAGACGAAAGGTTTCGGGGCGGGACGGAGGAGTGTGAAGTGTGAAGTGTGAAGTGTGAAGTGTGAAAGATAACCGCGCAGCATATTAAGTAACTAATTAATACGCTCTATTTTAAACCCTATATTTCACACTTCTTACTTCACACTTCTTACTTCTTTCCTACCCCACCCGCGATTTCGCCACGACCCGCCGCGGATCGCCCGGCGTCCCACGGCGGAGTCCGGCAAACGCGATCATTGCCGCGTTGTCGGTGCAGTAGCGCTTCTCGGGCAGCCGGATCGCAATCCCGCGCGACTCTCCCCACGCAGCGATGAGCTCGCGCAGCACGCCGTTCGCAGCAACGCCGCCGG
>JBAQWH010000080.1:0-6537 GCA_049298815.1 Thermoanaerobaculia bacterium
CTCCTGGCGGGCACGGTTCCCGAGGACGCGCGTGCCGCCGGTGCTCGCCTGGGCGATGACGCTCGCGTTCGTGACGCTCTGCTGGGTGCCCTTCCGTGCGGTGAGCTTCGGCGCAACGAGCGACATGTGGATCGCGCTGGCCGGCCTCGGCGAAGGGCGCGACGTCTGGTGGCCTGCCTTGCTGCCCCTCGGACTCGCGATCGTGATCCTCGGACACGTGGCCGGCGTCGCGATGATGAAGCACGCCGGCGCATTCGCAGCGATCGACGGCGAAGTGATGCACGACGCGATCTCCGGCCGTTTCCTCGTCTTCCGCGCGCGAACCGTGGCCGGCGCGTTCGCAGTCGCGGCGGCGGTGATGGCGATCTACTTTTTCGGCGCGGTCGAGACCAGCCCGTTCATCTACTTCCAGTTCTGAGCCGTTCACCACAGAGACACAGAGGACACAGAGCATCACAGAGGAGTGCCTCGCGGGCACCTCTGTGCACCTCTGTGCACCTCGGTGTCCTCTGTGCCTCTGTGGTGAACGGTTTACACTACGCCGCGCCGTGCGCCGCTATCTCACTCTCGCCCGTCCCTTCACGCTCCTCCCTCCGCTGCTCGGCATCATCTCCGGCGCGGTCTGCGCGTGGGGCTCGGCACACAACCCCGACCCCTCGCGGACGCTGACGTGGTCGGTGGTCCTGACCGTCGCGCTCGGGTCGCTCTGCGCGTCGTTCCTCAACGCGGCGTCGAACGCGATCAACCAGATCTACGACCTCGAGATCGATCGGATCAACAAGCCGAAGCGGCCGCTCGTCACCGGGGAGATCTCGATGCGCGGCGCCTGGATCTTCACGTGGGCGCTGTACGCACTCGCGATCGTCCCGACGTGGTGGGTGGTCGTCTTTCCCTACACGACGTGGGGTGAGAAGTTCCGCGCACCGCTCGCGATGCACGAGTGCTTCCTCATCTACATCGCCGGGATGATCTTCACGTTCGTCTATTCGGCGCCGGCACTCGGCCGCACCAAGAAGCATCCGATCGGCGCGAACCTGACGATCGCGATCCCGCGCGGCCTGTTGCTGAAGGTCGCCGGCTGGACGATGGTCGCGCACGCCTTCTCGACGGCCTCTCCGTTCCTCGCCTCGGCCGAGCCGTGGTTCATCGGCTCGATCTTCATGCTCTTCCTGGCCGGAGCCGCGTCGACGAAGGACTTCTCGGACATCGAGGGCGACCGTGCCGGTGGCTGCCGCACGCTTCCGATTGCGTACGGTGTGCGCCGTGCCGCCTGGATGATGGCGCCGTCCTTCATCTTCCCGTGGCTTCTGATGCCGCTCGGAGCGGCGCTGCCGGACCCGCTGTCACCCGGCCACCGGATCCTCACCGGAAACGCGACGTTCCTGACGGTCCTCGGCCTCGGCCTCGCGCTCTGGGGCTGCTACACGGTCTGGCTGATCGTGCGGGATCCCGACGAGCTCACGGCGACCGAGAACCATCCGTCGTGGCGGCACATGTACCTGATGATGATGGCCGCGCAGATCGGATTCGCCGCGGCGTACCTCGTCTAGTCGCGGCCCGGCACTACTCCTCGTCGACAGCGCCGGATGATTCGGAGCGTCCACGCCGGTCCTTCTGGCGTCGATCTTCGAACGCGAAGCGGGGGCGGCTCTCCTGCGGCTGCTCGAGGCGGTCCTCGCTGATCGCGCGCGGCACGAGCGTGAGGTAGCCGATGTCGAAGTGGAGGTGGTCATCCGCGGCATTCCCGATCGCGTGGCCGTAGGGGAGGACCCGAATCTCGTCGCTCACGTCTTCCGCCACGTCGTTGTAGCGGTCGATCGATTCCTGAGTCTTCAGGATCGTCGAGCCGATCCGATAGACGTCGGCGGCGGTTCCCCACATGTGAGGCGTCGCGTTCTGTACGAGCTTGTGCGACGGAGATCGGTAGCCGCCATTGACGGAGATGTGCACGGACGCCCCGATCGTGAGGCGGAACTGTTCGAGATAGAACGCGAGGATGCGCACCGCGCACGGGATGTATCGCGGGAACTCGTGCAGGCGCGGGGCTTCTCGGACGTCGGTGAGCAGGAACTCGTTCAGCCCGAAGTGGGGACTGAGCCGGATCGAGACCGCCACCTCGTGCGACGGCACCTCGTAGAAATAGCGAGGCAGCCGGTGACGCCGTCCCTCGGAGTCACGCACGAGGTCCGCCGGCTTGAGGATCGACCGCAGCTCGTCATCGAGGTCGAATGCGTCGACGACCTTGAGGCGATGGACGTCCAACTCCCCACTACTGCTCATCAAGGCTCCCGGCCAGCGTGTTGAAGATGTCGCGCGAAATGTCCGCGACCGCGGTGCCTCGCCCCTGGTCCGGCGAGAACTGCGTGAGGATCACGAGCACGTACGGCTTCCGCCCTTCGAGGTAAACGATGCCAGCGTCGTGGTGCACCGTCGAGATGTTCCCGGTCTTGTGTGCGACGCGGGCCGCTTTCGGAAGGCCGGCGGGGATCCCGCTCCTGTACTGCTGGTCGAGCATGATCTGCAGCATCTCGTCGCTCGCCTGCTCGGAGTAGGCCTTCCTGTCGGCGATCAGGCGGAGCAGCTTGAGGAGACCGTTCGCGGTCACCTCGTTGTTCAGGCCGTTCTCGAACGCGAGCTGGTCCTCGACGCCACGGAGGAACTTCATGCCGCCGATGTCGAGCTCGTCGAGCGCCGACTGGACCGTCGGGATGCCGATGAGCTCGACGAGAAGGTTCGTCGCGAGGTTGCTGGACTTGGTGATCATCCAGTACGAGAGCTCGCGGACGGACATCGTCTTGCCGAGCTGTCCGTAGACGTCAGGGTCCGCATCCCGCCCGAGGTCGAGCATGAACGGCTCCTGGTTGACGATGCTCGTGAAGCGGTTGCGAACGTGGACCGGGGCGTCGAGCGACAGCTGGCTGCGCTCCACCTGGCGGAAGACGCCGAGGAGCACCGCGAGCTTCATCGTCGAGGCGGCGTGGAAGTAGGTGTCGGCGTTGTACGACCACTGGATGGTCGTCTCGGCGTCGTAGAAGGAGATGCCGAGGTTCTCGAGCTCGTGCTCGTTGCGGATTTTGAGGACGTTGCGATAGAGCGAGATCTCGGACGCGGCGACCGACTCGCGCTCGGGCGGATCCGGCATCCGCTCGGCTGTCTGCTTTGTGTTGCCCACCATTGGGGATGTTAACCAATCTCGTGCCGCCGTGCGGTGCAAGTTCTCTGCAAGGGGGTCGCGGGGAGGGCGGACTTCAGTCCGACACGTGCTCGCGGCCTTCGTCCCGAAACCGCCGCGGGACTGAAGTCCCCCGGCCTGCGGACTAAAGTCCGCCCTCCCGAGTCGTCAGCCAGCGACCGATCCGCTCGATGCCGGTGCCGATCTGCTCGACCGTCGCCGCGAACGAGATCCGGATGAACCCTTCGCCGCGCGACCCGAAGGCGGCTCCGGGAATGACGAGGACCGCGGCCTCGGTGGCGAGCGCCTTCGCGAAGTCGAGTGTCGCGCACGAAGGGACTGGGGCGAAGGCGTAGAACGCCCCGGCAGGAGGAGTCATCGGGACGCCGATCTCGTGCTCGATCGCGTAGAGCGCTGCTTCCCGCTGGCGGCGGAACTGCGCTCGCGCACTCTCGAGCCACTCCGCGTTCCAGGCGGGTGCGCCGAGGATCTCCTCCGCGAGCGCCTGGGAGAAGACCGAGGCGCAGGTGGCGATGTACTGGTGAGCGGTGACGAGCGGCTTGATGAGCTCCGCGGAGGCGAGTGCCCACCCGAGCCGCAGGCCGGTCGCTCCGTGGCTCTTCGAGAGGCCGTTGAGCGCGATCACGTTCGCCGACATTCCCGCCATCGTCGCCGGTGGCGCGTCGTACCAGATCTCGCGGTAGACCTCGTCGCTCACGACGAGGATGTCGCGCTCGGCGGCCTCGCCGGCGATACGCCGCAGCGCCTCTTCCTTCGCGACGGCGCCGAGCGGGTTCGATGGCGAGTTGATGATCACCAGCTTCGTGCGCGATGTGAAGGCGGCGATGACGGCGTTCGCCTCGAGCTCCCAGTCGGGCGGGTCGAGCTTGTAACTCTTCACGACGGCGCCGCACATCGTCGCCAGCGTGGCGTAGGAGACGAAGCCCGGGTTCGGGATCAGCACCTCGTCCCCCGGGTTGACGAACGCGGTGAAGATCGCGAAGAGAGCTTCCTGCGTCCCCGCGGTCACGCAGGCGTCGCTCTTCGGGTCGAACGGGGTCCCCTCACAGATCAGCCTGCGCAGCGCGAGCGTTCCTGCGTTCGGTGAGTACTGCCACGGAGCGCGGGCGGCGCGCGCGGCCATCTCGCGCAGCCGTTCATCGGGCTCGAGGTTCGGCTCGCCGATGCCGAGGTTCGTCGACAGAGGCGTCGCGAGCGCGTTGATCTGGCGGATCAACGACAGCTCGATTCCGGCAAGGCGCTTTGCTGGGATCATCGTCGTGCAGTTCACAGCGCGGCTTCGCCGCAATGAGTCCCTGAGTCCCTCGGTCCCTGAGTCCCTCGGGGGTTCCTCGGGGTTCCTCGGGAAGACAGAGAGAGCATCCAGCTCGTGCGAGACCCTCGTGTCTCTCTGTGATTTTCTGTGTTTTCTGTACTACTAACCACCTGAATCTTGCACCGCGCGAAGATTCCTTTCGCAACTGCGCGTTCGCGCCAGGCTCCCCGAGGAACCCGAGGAACCCGAGGGACCTCGTTGCGCGCCTCTACCGCAACGCCTCTTCGAGCGCGGTCGAGCTGTCGGTCTTCTCGTCGCGGTACTTGATGATCATCGGGGTCGCGATCTGAAGGTCGTGCTGCTCGGCGAATGCACCGCGCATCGGCCGTGCGCCCGGCACGACGACTGCGCCGTACGGGATCTCGAGCGGATGGTCGGGCGTACGCCGGTAGATCTGGCTGCGTACGACATCGTAGACCGGGGTCGAGCCGGTGATGACGACCCCCGCGCCGATGACGGCGCGGCCCCGCACGATCGTCCCTTCGTAGATGCCGCTGTTGCCACCGACGACCACGTCATCCTCGATCACGACCGGGATGCTGCCGATCGGCTCGAGGACGCCGCCAATCTGCGCGCCGGCGGAGAGATGGACCCGCTTTCCGATCTGCGCGCAGGAGCCGACGAGCGCGTGAGAGTCGATCATCGTGTCGTCGTCGACGTAGGCGCCGATGTTCACGTAGGCGGGCGGCATCATCACGACCCCTTTTGCGATGTAAGCGCCTCGCCGGATCGACGAGCCTCCGGGGACGATGCGTACCCCGTCCTGGACCTTGAACCGCCGCGCCGGAATCGTGTCCTTGTCGACGAAGGAGAGCGAGCCCGACGCGAACTCGGCGAGCACGCCGAAGCGGAACGCGGCGAGGATCCCTTCCTTCACCCAGAGGTTCGGCGTCCAGATCCCGTCCTCGTCGCGCGACGCGGCGCGGACCGCCCCCTTCTCGAGCTCCGCCAGGAAGAGACCGATCGTCTTGACGGCCTCCATGCGGTCCTTGTCGCCTGCGTTGTTGAGAGCCGCTACCCGTTCTTCAATCGTCACGATCTGTACCTCAGTGCCGGGGTTCAAAGTGGGAGAGTGCTACGTCATTCGAGTCAGGCCGCACTCTTTCAGGATCGCTTCGAGCCTGCTGCGATTCGCATCACTGATCGGTGCTAGCGGGGACCGCACCGTGTCGTTCTCCAGGATGCCCATCATCTTCATGGCGGCTTTTGCCGGGATCGGGTTCGATTCGATGAAGTTGCCGACGAGCAGCGGGAGGAGCCGGTTCTGGATCATGCGCGCGGCCTCGTAGTTGCCGCCGAGCGCCATGTCGCACAGCTCGCGCATCGCGGCAGGCACCTCGTTGCTGGCGACCGAGATGACGCCGGCGGCGCCGGCGGCGATCAGCGGCAGCGTCCAGGCGTCGTCGCCGCTGAGGACCGAGAAGCCGTTCGGCGCGCCGCGGAGGATCGCGAGGATCTGCTCCAGGTTCGCGGATGCTTCCTTGACGCCGATCACGTTCGGGATCTCTTCCGCGAGCCGCAGCGTCGTCTCCGCGGGCATGTTCACGCCGGTGCGCCCGGGCACGTTGTACATGATCATCGGGAAGCCGCTCTTCCGCTTCTCGACCGCTTCCGCCTGGGCGCCGAAGTGGCGGCGGAGGCCGTCGGGCGTCGGCTTGTTGTAGTACGGGGTGATCGTGAGGATGCCGTCGGCGCCGAGCTCGAGCGCCTGCACGGCGAGCTCGACCGCCTTCGGCGTCGAATTGCTCCCGGCGCCCGCGAGGACCGGGACCCGTCCGCGGGCGGTGTCGATCACGATCTGGGTCACGCGCCGGTACTCGGCCGCGTCGAGTGCGGGGTTCTCTCCGGTCGTCCCGCACGGAACGAGGAAGTTGATCCCCTCGGTGATCTGCCATTCCACGAACCGCTTCAGGGCGGCTTCGTCCAGGCTTTCATCGGTGCGGAACGGGGTTACGAGCGCGGTGCCTACTCCGCGGAACTCAACTGCCATGGCGTGCTCCTTTTCTGTCCCGGAGAGCGGACTTCAGTC
>JBAQWH010000081.1:0-2410 GCA_049298815.1 Thermoanaerobaculia bacterium
CCTTCTCTATCGCGACCGCTTCCCCATCCTCCGGACCAAGCGCTACCTCGTCTCGCACTCGCTCGGCGCCATGCCGGCTGCGGCACGCGAGGCGCTGATGGAGTACGCAGACGTGTGGGAGCAGCGCGGGGTCGACGGATGGACGGACGCGTGGTGGTCGATGTCGATGAATTGCGGCGACGCGATCGCTCCCCTCCTCGGCGCGCCGGCCGGCTCGGTCACGATGCTGCCGAACGTGACGACGGCCTCGGCGGTCGCGATGTCGGCGTTCCCGTTCGCGGCGCCCCGGAACCGGGTCGTCATGGTCGAGGGGGAGTTCCCGTCGATCCGCTATCTCTACGACCGGCTCGCGCGACGGCTCGGCGCCGAGATCGTCATCATCCCGCGCGACCCCACGGGCATCGGGTTCGACCTCCAGCAGCTGCTCGAGGCGATCGACGAACGGACCGAGCTCGTTCCCCTGTCGCACGTGCTGTTCGAGTCTTCGTTCCTCGTCGACGTCGAGGCGATCGCGAAACGCTGCCGCCAGGTCGGCGCGACGCTGATCCTCGACGTCTTCCAGTCGGCCGGCATCGTCCCGATCAAGCTGCGCGAATGGGGTGTGCCGATCGCCGCCGGCGGCGTCCTGAAGTGGCTCTGCGGCGGTCCGGGCGGCGGCTACCTCTACGTCGATCCGGAGCTGCGTCCCAGACTCGAGCCGGCCTTCACCGGGTGGATGGCGCACGCGATGCCGTTCGGGTTCGAGCCTCCGCCGATCCGCTTCACCGACACCACCCTCCGCTTCGCTCTCGGGACCCCGCCCGTCCCGGCCCTCTATGCCGCCTCGGCCGGGCCGAAGATCGTCCACGAGGCGTCGGGCGGCTCGATGGACACCATCCGCGCAAAGTCCCTCCGCCAGACCCAGAAGCTGATCGACTTCGCCGACGCGTCGGGCTTCGATCTGCGGACGCCCCGCAGCCCGGAGCGCCGCGGCGGAACGGTTTGCATCCAGATGCTCGCATCGCGAGAGATCGCCGCCGCGATGAACGCGGCCGGAATCGCCTGCGATCACCGCCCGAACGCCGGAATCCGCGTCTCGCCGCACTTCTACACCAGCGACGAGGAGCTCGACGAGGCGATCGGGGAGATCGGGGAGATCTGCCGGAGGGTCGGGGCGGAGGCGTAAGCCGCCCACGCTCCGAGGCGCTCCCCCAAGTGTCATCCTGAGCCGCCGATGCCCCGGAGGGGCTGAGGACGGCGAAGGACCCCCTATTCGTGTGCCCAGCAGGTTCATCCGCCCACCTCTCGGGAGACCCCTATCCAAATTTGCAGAACTTGCCAGACACAACTAGGCCGGGGGGTCCTTCGCCGCGCTACGCCGGCTCAGGATGACACTTCAACTCATGTAGCATCCATCACATGCGCATGTGCGGCCATGAACAACCGGATGTTTGCTCCTCCCCTACACTCCCCCTCGGCTGGAAACACGGCCGGCCGAAAGGTGAATCGATGACTCGAATCCTGACTTCTCTCGCAGTGGCCGCCCTCCTGGTGGCCTGTTCCCAGAAGACCGCCACGCCGCAGCAGGCGGAAGCTCCGACGCCGGGTGTCAAGGCCGCGATTGCCGCAGCCGAGAAGGCGAATGCGCCCGCAGCCGCCCAGGCTTCGGCCATCACCGGCAAGGTCGCCGAGACGCTGGACGGCGGCGGCTACACGTACGTGAGGCTCGAGACCGCCACCGGCGACGTCTGGGCCGCGATCCCGAAGGCGAACCTCGAAGTTGGCAAGACCGCAACCGTCTACGGCCAGATGACCATGCAGAACTGGCAGTCGGAGACGCTGAAGCGGAAGTTCGACTCGGTCGTCTTCGCGACGCTCGACGCCCCCGCGCCCGCGGGCTCCGCGTCGGGCATGGCGGCGATGATGGGCGGCCACGGCCAGGAGGCGCAGCAGCAGGTCGCCGACAAGGTCAGCAACTCGCCGCAGGACCACATGGCGGCTCCGGACGCCGGACCGATCAACGTCCCGAAGGCCGAGGGCGGCAAGACGGTCGCCGAGATCTGGGCGGCGAAGGCGTCGATGAAAGACGCACCGGTCGTCGTCCGTGGCAGAGTCGTGAAGTCGCTCAGCGGGATCATGGGGAAGAACTGGATTCACGTCCGCGACGGCTCGGGCTCGCGCGCGGACGGGACCGACGACATCACGATCACGACCGACCAGGCTGCACCGAAGGTGGGTGACGTGGTCCTCGTGAAGGGCGTCGTCCGCATCGACAAGGACTTCGGCTCCGGCTACGTCTACCCGATGATCATCGAGAACGCGAAGCTTCAGTAAGGCAGCGCACGTCGCTGAATCAAACGCGCCGGCCTCAGGGCCGGCGCGTTTCGTTTTGAGGGGAGTGGCGGCTGACCACGCGAATGGCTCTCAGTTG
>JBAQWH010000082.1:0-2070 GCA_049298815.1 Thermoanaerobaculia bacterium
GGTTCCTCGGGGTTCCTCGGGGTTCCTCGGGGTTCCTCGGGGTTCCTCGGGGTTCCTCGGGGTTCCTCGGTCCCTCGGGAAATCGTCGAGTGCACCACGCGATGGCGCGACGCGGATCGTGCGCCGACCGACCCAACTACCCCCACACTCCCCGAGGAACCCCGAGGAACCCCGAGGAACCCCGAGGAACCCCGAGGAACCCCGAGGAACCCGCCCCCCCTCAGTCGTGCTCGTGACCGCCGTGTCTGTGCGGGTGTGAATGTACGACACCGCCGCCGTGGACGTGGCGGTGGGCGTGAAGGAGTCCCGCCTCGCGCAGCAACGGCTCGTTGGTGAGAATCTCGTGCGGGGTGCCGTCCGCGACGAGCCGTCCGCGCTGCATGACGAGGCAGCGGTCGGCGATGTCCTCGAGGATTGCGAGGTCGTGAGTCGTCGTGAGGAACGTCCGTCCGCTTCCGGCCGATCCGGAGAGGAAGTCGATGAGCGTGCTCTGTGTCCGCGGATCGAGCATCGCCGTCGGCTCGTCGAGGAGGAGGACGTCCGGCTCGAGGATCAGCACCGATGCGAGGGCGACCCGCTTCTTCTCGCCTCCCGACAGGCGGTGCGGCGAGCGGTCGTGCAGGTCGCGAAGGCCGAACTCCTCGAGCGTTGCGGCGACTCGTGCCTCGATCCGCTCCCGCGGCCAGCCGAGTTGCAGCGGGCCGAATGCGAGCTCGTCGAACACGGTCGGGTTGAACAGCTGGACTTCGGCGTTCTGGAAGAGCAGTCCGACGCGTCTGCGAAACGGGAGGGCTACGGCGTCGTCGCGCAGGCGCTCTTCCGTGAGGTCCGCCCCGTCGAATCGGATCGACCCTTCGTGGGGAAACGCAAGCGCTGCGAGCAGCCGGAGGAGCGTCGACTTGCCGCAGCCGTTCGGGCCGAGGAGCGCGATCCGCTCACCGGCGTGAACGACCAGCGAGACCCCGTCGACCGCGGTCACTTCGTCGTAGCGAAACGACACGCCGTCCGCTTCGATGAGAGGTCGCCCGCTCATCGGCCTGCGACTCCCGCAACGATGGCGATCAGCAGGAACGTGGTGAGAGCGGTCCAGTCGGCTGCGCGCAGGGAGGGCTGCTCGAGGACGCGGACTTCGCCCCGGAAGCCGCGCGCCTGCATCGCGAGGTAGATCTCGTCGCTGAGCTGGACTGACTTCGAGAGCATCGCGCCGGCGGTCGTCGTTGCGAGCTGCCTCTGGGCCCTGCCGGTGAGCGGACCGACCCTCCGGCTGCGTCTCCCGTCGAACAGCTCGGACGCGGTCAGCAGCAGGACGAAGATGTACCGGTAGGCCATGCCGAGCACGACCACGAAGACGTTCGGGATGCCGAAGCTGCGGAGCGCGGCCAGCAGCGAGGCCCATCGCGTGGTCACGACGAGCAGCAACGAAAAAGTTGCCGCAGTCTCGACCCTGGTGATCAGGAAGGCAGCTGTGCGCAGGCCCTGGCTCGTGATCTCCACACCGGCGAACGAGGCGATCGTCTCTCCGGGCGTGAGGAACAAAGCGGGCAGTGCGATCGCAGTCGTGAAGGCGAACGCGATGGCCCAGACGCGCACGAACAGTCCGAGCGACGTGATGCGCGAGGCCGCCAGAAGTGCGAGCGCGAAGGCGAAGAGTGCGACGATGACGAGGACTCTGTGGGAGATCGTTGAAGCGACGATCAGTGCGAGGAAGCCCGTCAGCTTGACGCGCGCGTCGAGCCCCTGCAGGAGTCCCGGGATCCTTGCCGTTTCCTCGGCGAAGACCGCGTGATCGGCCGTCCGGAGGAGGTCCTGCACGGACCGTTCGAAGAAGCTCCGGCTCATCAGGTGGATGTGATCCGGCTCGACGAGCGCGCTGGTGCAGAACGCTCGACGATCCATCCGAGCAGCAGGAAGACGCCGAGGATCACCCCGACGCCGAACATCGCGGAGAGGACGTAGCCGAACCCCTCGCTCCGCATGAACGGAGGAGCGTAGTCGCCGATCGGTGCAGTCCAGATCGACGAGAGGCGCTCGAGTCCGGCCGGAGGCGCTTCGGGCGGAGCGACGTTGCGG
>JBAQWH010000083.1:0-2926 GCA_049298815.1 Thermoanaerobaculia bacterium
CTCCGAAGTCGCGCCAGGGGCGAGCGCCGCTCCGGGGTGAGCGCTGCCGCGCAGGTGTTCGAACTGCCGGCGGGTGCCACTCCGGAGTTCATCGTGCGCCCGCGCCGTCCGGGCGACCGCTTCCAGCCGCTGGGCCTCGATGTGCCGAAACGGCTCAAGGATCTGCTGATTGATCGTAGAATCGCTGCTGAGCTTCGAGACCACCTGCCGCTGCTCGTCTGGAACGACGAGATCGTCTGGGTCCCTGGCGTGGAAGTTTCCGAACGCTTCAAGGTGAGCAGCCCGGCGGGTGTGTTCTACGAAGTACGGATGGAGGTCTCGGGTGCAGGCGACGACGACAATCACGCCCACGTTCACCGCTGAAGACATCGCGGCGCGGGTCGCCGCGCTCGGTGCAGAGATCCGCCACGATGCAGGTCCCGACGCGGAGGTCTTTCTCCTCAGCATCCTCAAGGGCACCTCGGTGTTCCTGGCCGATCTCCTTCGGGCCGTCGACGGCCCCGTCAGCTACGGATTCATCGACGTGATCCGCGATTCGCCCGACCAGCAGATCGCCGACGCGCTCGAGATCGACTTCCTCAGCTACACCGACATCCGCGGCCGCCACGTCTACGTGCTGAAGGATGTCGTGAACAGCGGGATCATCGAGAACTATCTGCTCGATCAGTTGAAGATGCACGCCCCTGCCGCGCTGCGGCTCGTGGCGCTGCTCGACCGTCCGAGTGCCAGGACCATCGAGCTGTCGGTCGATTTCCGCGCGTTCGAAATCCCGGGCGGGACGTTCGCAGGGTACGGCCTCGAGGTCGACGGCCGGAACGGAAACCTCCCGTTCATCTCGCGGCTGTAAGCTGCGTCCGGGTCCGACGGCAGAATATCGGCGTGGCAGGGTCCGTTAGAAACGCGACAGTACTCGAGTGGCACGCCGGCAGCATTGGCTCAGCCGTCAGTACGTTCGGAGGCAAAGTCTTTGAATTCCACGGTTAAAACCGCACTCCTGTGGGTCGTCATCATCGTGCTGGTGTTCCTGCTGTGGAGTCTGTTCAACACAGCGAAGGGCACGAGCGAGAAAGTCGCATTCAGCACGTTCCTCGACCGCGTGAACCAGGGGCAGGTAGAGAAGATCACGGTCCGCGGCGACGAGATCCGCGGCGACACCAAGACCACCGCTCCCGGTGGCAAACGCGAGTTCCACACGACCGGCCCTGGCACCTGGCCGGAAGACCTCTTCAAGCGGCTCGAGGCGAAGGGCACGGTGGTCGAGTACGAGCCGCAGCGCGACGCTCCCTTCATCACCGCTCTCATCACCTGGGCCCCGTTCCTCTTCCTCATCGGTCTCTGGGTCTTCTTCATGAGGCAGATGCAGGCCGGAGGCAACAAGGCGCTCTCGTTCGGCAAGTCGAAGGCGAAGCTCCTCTCGGGCAGCGCGAAGAAGGTGACGTTCAAGGACGTCGCCGGAGTCGACGAAGCCAAGGTGGAGCTCCACGAGATCATCGAGTTCCTCAAGGAGCCGCAGAAGTTCACCAAGCTCGGTGGCAAGATCCCGAAAGGCGTCCTTCTCATGGGTCCCCCGGGAACGGGCAAGACCCTGCTGGCGCGTGCGATCGCCGGTGAAGCGAACGTCCCCTTCTTCTCGATCTCGGGCTCGGACTTCGTCGAGATGTTCGTCGGCGTCGGCGCCTCGCGCGTCCGCGACCTCTTCGAACAGGGAAAGAAGAACGCCCCGTGCATCATCTTCATCGACGAGATCGACGCCGTCGGGCGTCACCGTGGCGCAGGCCTCGGCGGCGGGCATGACGAGCGCGAGCAGACGCTCAACCAGCTCCTCGTCGAGATGGACGGATTCGAGTCGAACGACGGGGTCATCCTGATCGCCGGCACGAACCGCCCGGACGTTCTCGATCCTGCCCTTCTCCGGCCCGGCCGCTTCGATCGTCGCGTCGTCGTCGACCTCCCGGATCTCAAGGGCCGCGAGGGCATCATCCGCGTGCACACCCGCAACATCCCGCTCGACGAGAACATGGACCTGGCGGTGATCGCACGCGGCACACCGGGCTTCTCCGGCGCCGACCTCGCGAACCTCGTCAACGAAGCGGCGCTCAACGCCGCCCGCTACGACAAGAAGAAAGTCCAGATGGTCGACTTCGAGTACGCGAAGGACAAGGTCATCATGGGTGTCGAGCGGAAGTCGATGGTGATGAGCGAGAAGGAAAAGCGGAACACCGCGTACCACGAGTCGGGTCACACCATCGTGGCCGCGATGATGCCGGCCGCGGACCCGCTCCACAAGGTCACGATCATCCCTCGCGGCCGCGCTCTCGGCCTCACGCAGCAGCTTCCCACCGAGGACAAGTACTCGTACTCGAAACGGTATCTCGAGGCGATGCTCGCCGTGCTCATGGGCGGCCGCATCGCGGAAGAGGTCTTCATCGGCGAGATCACGACCGGCGCGGGCAACGACATCGAGCGCGCGACGAACATGGCGCGCAAGATGGTCTGCGAGTGGGGCATGTCCGATCTCGGCCCGGCGACCTTCGGCAAGAAGGAGGAGCAGATCTTCCTCGGCCGCGAGTTCGGTCAGCACCAGGACTACTCGGAATCGACCGCCGTCGAGATCGACAGGGAAGTCCGCACCATCCTCGACAAGGCCTACAAGACCGCGCGCGAGATCATCACGACGAACCGCACGGCCCTCGACCGGATCGCGAGCAAGCTGCTCGAGCGCGAAACCCTCGAGGGGGCCGAGGTCAACCAGATCATCATCGACGAGACGGGAACCGACTACCTCAAGCTCAAGGACTACTGGATCGACCAGAGCCCCGCTGAAGAAATGACGATCGGCCCCGGCACCGGCGACGCCCCCGACATCGCCACCGCGATCCCGCAGCCACCCGCACCGGCGGGCGCGCCGGAAGGCACCGCCTGAGCG
>JBAQWH010000084.1:0-4211 GCA_049298815.1 Thermoanaerobaculia bacterium
GCTCGAGATCGTCGCGGCCGCGCTCGAAGGCGAGACCACGGTGGCAGGACGCCATCTCGACAACATCGCATCGAGCGTCTTCGGGGGGCTGACGATCTCGCGCAGCATCGACCCGATCGACATCGCGCCGGTGCCGGTCGCCGCACCGTGGTGGGTCGCGCTCGTCACTCCCGCAGTCCGCGTCCGGACCGAGGACGCCCGAGCGATCCTGCCGAGAGAGTGCGACCGGGCGATGTGGATCCAGCTGATGGCGAACACGACGGCGCTGGCGCATGCCTTCGCGACCGGCGACCACCGGCTGCTGGCCAGAGCGCTGGACGATGTCTACGCGGAGCCGTATCGCGCTTCGCTCATCCCCCACTTCGTCGACGTGAAGAGGGCGGCGCTCGACGCGGGCGCGTTGGGCTGCTCGATCAGCGGATCAGGCCCGACCGTCTTCGCGATCGCAGCCGACGAAGCGTCGGCCGGACTCTGCGCGAGTGCGATGCGCGCTGCGTTCGCCGAGGTCGTGACGGCCACCCACGTGGGGCCGATCGCAAAGCAGGGGGCCCGACGGATCGAGGTGTGACGCGATGACCGAGCGACTCCAGTGCATCTCCTGCCCGCGCACGTACGACGTGCTCGACGTGCGGTACACCTGCGACTGCGGCGACCTCCTGTCGGTCGAACGCGATCGGATTGCGGTCGACCGACGCCTCTTCGACCAGCGTCGCGCGGCGCGGCGTGGTGTCGACCGCAGCGGCGTCTGGCGCTTCCGCGAGGCAGTCCTCGACGTGACCGAGGACGCAATCGTGTCCCACCCTGAAGGCGACACGCACCTCTACGAGCGCGAAGGAATCTATTTCAAGCACGAAGGGGAGAACCCGACCGGATCGTTCAAGGACCGCGGCATGACGGTCGCGATGACGCAGGCGAAGCGGATTGGCGCACGGGCAGTCGCCTGCGCGTCGACCGGCAATACGAGTGCGTCGCTCGCCGCGTACTCGGCGCAGGCCGGAATTCCGTCGGTCGTCTTCGTCCCCTCGGGGAAGGTCGCGAGCGGAAAGCTCGCGCAGACGCTCGCGTACGGCGCGCTCTGCCTGCAGATCCGCGGCGACTTCGACGCAGCGATGCAGCTCGTCCGGAGCGCGTGCGACCAGCTCGGCATCTACCTCGTGAACTCGATCAACCCGTTCCGCATCGAAGGGCAGAAGACGATCGTCTGGGAACTGCTCCAGGACCTCGATTGGGAAGCCCCCGACTGGATCGTCGTCCCCGCCGGAAACCTCGGCAACACCAGCGCGTTCGGGAAGGCTCTGCGGGAAGCGTATGCGGCGGGATGGATCACGAAGCTGCCGCGCATCGCCTCGATCCAGGCGGCCGGGGCGAACCCGTTCTACCTGAGCTTCCGCGACGGTTTCTCGAGCCGTCACCGCGTCGCAGCCGAGACGATCGCGACCGCAATCCGCATCGGCGATCCGGTCAGTCACGACAAGGGGGTGGCGGCGATCCGCGCGACGAACGGCGTCGTCGAGCAGGTCTCCGACGACGAACTGATCGCGGCGAAGCGTCAGATCGACGCATGGGGAATCGGCTGCGAGCCGGCGTCGGCCGCGACGCTCGCGGGCGTGCGGAAGCTCCGTGCGGCCGGAACGATCGCCGCGCAGGACCGGGTCGCCTGCGTCCTCACCGGACACATCCTCAAGGACCCCGAGGCGAATCTCCGCGACGGCAGGATCGTCGACATCGAACCCTCGGTCGAGGCGGTGGCCGCCGCGCTCGCCGCACGCGAAGACCGCTGATGCACGACGGGCGGCACGAAGCCGCCCGTCGAACAGCGAATCGTGGGGAGCGGCTACTTGGAGAGGTGCTTGCTCACCAGCGCGGTCATCTCGAACATCGAGACCTGATCCTTGCCGCCGAAGATCGTCTTGAGCTTCGCGTCGGCGTTGATCATCCGCTTGTTCTGCTGATCCTGAAGGCCGTTGGCCTTGATGTAATCCCACACGCGCTTGGTGACTTCGCTGCGCGGGATCGGAGTGCTGCCGACAATCGGGGCGAGGTCGGGGCTCGGCTGCACTTCTGCTGCGAGGCCTTTGCCGCCACCCTTGCCGGACGGAGTCTTCGTTGCCATCGTTCTTACCTCATTCGATCTGTGATGTAGCGGGATTCTCTGCTGTTTCAGCGACGCAGGTCAAACCGGAGCCGCTGAGCTCGAGGCTGCCATGGTCAGTTCCGCACGTAATACCAGATGCGTGCAGGAAGGAAATTGTGGAGTTCGAACCCGCTCGAGATGAGCGCCGACGCGGCTCGAGAACTGGTACACGAGCATCGAACCCGCCCTCGCGAAAGAGCATCCGTGGGCTCTGAAGAAGTTGCGCGCGAAGGTGAATGCCGGGCTCGGCCGCTCGCTCAAGTGGTTCCAATCGTTGCTCCTCGATTCTATCCGTCGCAAGTTCCAAGCCCGGTCGTTTCTCCCGGCCCTCAGACGGCCGCGACCGCCGGTCCGGTTGCCCGCGCCTCGCGAACCCGGATCACCGCGCGGAGGACGAGATAGAGCGCGAGGGTGATCAGCGCGGCGGAGGTGATCCCGTTGATGAGCGCGACCCCTCCGCCCGTGGTCCCGGCCGTCCTGAAGCTTGCAGCCGTCAGGCGGAGCAGCGCGTAGAGCGTCGTCACGAGGACGAAGAGCATCGGCAGAAGGGTGAATGCGACCCGCTGCCGTCGCTGGTAGAGCCACACGGTGAGCGCCAGCAAGGTGAGCGCGGCGAGCAGCTGGTTCGACGCGCCGAACAGCGTCCAGAAGCTCACCCAGCTCCCTGCCGGAGCCAGCGCGACGAAGTACGCCGGAAGCGCGACCGTGAGGAGCGTGCCGACCCACCCACCGAGCCTCGACGGCCAGGCGAACAGCTCCTGCACGATGTAGCGGCCGAGCCTCGTCGAGACGTCGACCGTGTCGAACACGAACGTCGAGAACGCCATCGCCCCGAACGTGATCGCGAAGTTCCGGTACTTCTCGCCGATCACCAGAATCAGGAACTCGCCGATCCCGTTGCCATAGATCGTCCCCGGCTTCAGTCCCTTCAGGTCTCCCTGCGCGACGATCATCACGGTCACGATCGCGATCAGCGCCACGAACGCCTCGGCCAGCATGCCGCCGTACCCGACTGGCTTGATGTGCGACTCCCGGTCGATCTGTTTCGACGTCGTTCCGGAGCAGACCAGCCCGTGGAAGCCGGAACAGGCACCGCACGCGATCGTCACGAAGAGGAACGGGAAGAGAAGGCCGGTCGGACCGCCCGCATCGAACGTCCGGAACGCCGGCTGGCGGATCTCGTAACCGCCGAAGAAGATGCCGATCACCCCGAGCGCCAGCGCGAAGTAGAGGATGAACCCTCCGAGGTATCCGCGCGGCTGCAGCAGCGACCATACCGGCACCATCGACGCGACACAGCAGTACGCGAGGATGAGCAGCCCCCACCACTTCACGTCCATCACGAACCAGGTCGAGACGCGCGTCCCGAGCCACACGACGAAGAACGTCGCCGGCACGAAGATCACGGTGAGGAGCCAGAGTGGCGGCTTGAGGAGGCGCTGGACGAAGCCCATGACGACCGCGAGCAGCAGGTACATGATGCTCGCTGCGGCGACCGCCCCGCCGGGATGGAACGCATTCACCGCTCCCGCGAGCTCCTCACCGCCGGTGACGAAGCTGGACGCGGTGATGTCGGCGAACGCGGCGATCACGTAGACCAGCGTCAGCCAGATGAAGATCATCATCGCCGTGCCGGCGCGCACCCCGAGGTGCTCGCGCGTGATGTCGGCAATCGACCGTGCACCGTGACGCACCGACGCGGCGAGCGCCATGAAGTCGTGCACCGCGCCGATCAGCACGACGCCGAGCGCGATCCACAGAAGGCACGGCAGCCAGCCGAACGCCTGACACGCGATGATCGGCCCCGCGATCGGGCCGGCCGCGGCGATCGCGGCGAAGTGCTGGCCGAAGAGATAGAAGGGGTTCGTCGGCACGAAGTCGACGCCGTCCTCCTTCTCGTGCGCCGGCGTCACGGCCTCCGGGTCGAGCTTCATCTGACCGGCGATCCAGCCGCCGTAGAAGCGATACGCGATCAGGATGAGAGCGACGAACGCAACCGCGAGCGAGGTCAGGCCCATGGCTGCGCATTGTAGCGAGCGCGGCAGGGGGATTCTGCTCCGCGCCGGGCGGCATGCAC
>JBAQWH010000085.1:0-4009 GCA_049298815.1 Thermoanaerobaculia bacterium
GGGCTGCGGCGGCGGCAAAGCGCCAGGGGCGGGCCGCCGGCCTGCCGAGACGGACACGGTCCATCACGGCCTCGCGCTGACGCTCGAAGAAGCGGTCGTCCGGAGCCGGCAGCGTCGCGACCTCGCGGAGGCGTTCCTTCACCGTGTCGAACTGGCCGGCGCAGCGCTCGCACTGCGCGAAGTGCTCGGCGACGGGCTGTTCGTTTTCGCGCTCGAGGTAGTGGATCTCGAGCAGATCGGTCTCACTGAAATGCGCTGACATCGGCGGTCTCCGTGGTTACAGGCTGCTGTTGCCAGCCGCCCAGCTCTTTGCGGATCTTTTTGATGGCCCGGAACAGATGCACGCGCACGGTCGTGGCGCGCATTCCGAGTTGCGAAGCGATCTCCTCGAGTGGGAGACCGGCGTGGTGTCTCAGGCGGAAGATGAGCTTCTGCCTGGTCGAGAGGCTCTGCTCGGCGCGCTCGATCGCGGAACCGATCTCCGCCGACAGCAGCTGCCGTTCGGGATCGGGTCTCTCGTCGGCGATCTCGAGGATCTGCTCGTCGTCGTCCGAGGCGCCGAGCGAGAGCAGTCTGAGGCCGCGCCTGCGCCGCAGGACGTCGCGCGCCCGGTTGATCGCGATCCGGGTGAGCCACGTTTCGAGGAGCGAGCGGCCTTCGAATTTCGAGAGATGCGTGAAGGCCTGGACGAAGGTGTCCTGGGTGACGATGTCAGCCTCGGATTCGTCTTTGAGGATCGCCATGGCGGTCCGGTAGACCTGCCGCTGATGCCGGCCGACGAGGATCTCGAACGCGCGTTCGTCGCCCTCGAGTGTCGCGCGAACCAGCGCGTCGTCGTCCAATCGTTCAGCCGTCAGCACCGTTGCACCTACACGCATAGGACGCGCGGATCGCCCTTGCGTTTACGCATGATGCGCCCGAAGGGGGTGGAGGGGCTGAGTGTGAGCTCCTCGGTTCCTCGGTTCCTCGGGGTTCCTCGGGTTCCTCGGGTTCCTCGGAGAAAAACGCTCCGATCGACATCCTTCTCCCCGCGTGTGGGCCACCACCTGAGGACGAATTGTGTTCGGCCCCGGCGTTACCCTCTCCCGCCGGGAGAGGGTGACGTGTGCCAGTGCGATGTGCTCAATCAGAGCAGGGGTGGGCAATCCGGCCGGGGAGTAGCGGCGTCAGCCGCGCTCGCGCCACGCCCCGTTGTAGCGGACCGCCGGCGGAACGAGGGATGTCCGCAGACCGCGGACATCGGGACGGTGCAGGACGAAGAGGCGCTCGTGGAAGAGCGTGGTCAGCGGCGCCTCCCTCACGACGAGCTGATCGAGCGTGCGGTAGATGTTCGCGCGGTGCTCCGAGTCGTTCGACCTGCGTGCCTCGAGGATCTGCCCGTCGAGGTCCGCGGAGGAGTAGTAGAGCCCTTTCACGGCTGAGGACTGGCTGTGGAGAATGATGTAGAAGAAGTTGTCGGGATCGGGGAAGTCTGCGTACCAGTTCGCGCAGTAGATCTGCCCGTGTCCCGGCCCCGTCGCGAGGGGGCGCCGCGCGTCGGGAGCGGAGTGCTTCGTCACGTTGATCTTGATGCCGATCTCGGCGAGGTCTTCGATCATCATAGGCACGAGGCCCGAGTTGTTGAACTCGTCGGTCTCCCACGTGCGGTACTCGAGTGTGAAGCCGCTGCCGTAGCCGGCCTGGCGCATCAGGTTGCGGGCCCGCTCGACGTCGAAGGGAAGCCCGCGGAGCGCCGGATCGAAGCCGGGGAGACCGGGCGGAAGCAGTCCGTGCGCTCTGACGCCGAGCCCGGCGTAGACGCGGTCGTTCATCCGGTCGCGGTTGATCGCGTGATTGACCGCCTGACGCACCTCGACGCGGTTGAACGGCGCGCACGAGCTGTCATAGCCGACGTACGACGTGTGGAGCTGGACCGTCGTCAGGAGATAGGGGGCGAGGTCCGGGTTCTTCCGGATCTCGTTCGCCATCAGGAGCGGGACGCCGTGGGCGACGTCGAGCTCACCGCGGAGGAAGGCTTCGGCGACGTCGCGGTAGCTCCGCAGGTCGAGGCGGAACGTCAGTTCGTCGATCAGCGGTTCGCCCGGTACGAAGTAGTCGTGGTTCCGTTTGAGGATGACGTGTTTTCCTTCGATCGCTTGCTTCACCGCGAACGGTCCTGCCCCGGTGCCGCGCAGGCGGAAACTCGCGATGTCGCGCGCTTCCTCGGCCGGGACGATCGCCGACTCCGGCATCGTCATCAGCGAGAGGAAGAAGGCGATCGGCTCGGTGAGCCGGATCTCGACCGTCTGCGCGTCGCGGATCACGACGCCTTCGAGCTTGCGCGTCTTGCCCTCGATGACGTCTTCCGCACCGACCACGTTGCGCAGGATCCAGTTGCCGGCCGACTTCGTTTCCGGAAGGAGGAGGCGGAGGAAGGTCTCGTAGACGTCGCGCGCTTCGACCAGGCGCCCGTTGTGGAACTTCGCATTTCTCCGGAGGAAGAAGCGGTAGAGAGAGCCCTGCTCGAGCACTTCCCAGCGCTCCGCGAGGTCGGGCATCAGCTCGGCGCCTTCGCCGTATTTGAGGAGGTTGGCGTGGGTCGACTTCGTCATGAAGACGAGGGCGGCGGCGGACGCCTGGGACGGATCGAGGGTGAGCTCCTGCCAGAGCACGGTAGCGGTCGTGATGCGGCCGCCTTCGACCGGGGTCGGGAGCTCGAACCGCTCGAGCTCCTGTTCGAGGAGGGTCGACTCGTGGCTCAGCGAGCTCGCCATCTGGTTGAGCTCGGTGACTCCGAAGCTCGACTCGCGCGAGCCGTGCTTGACCACGTCCATCGACTTGACGATCGCGGAGCTCTCGGAGGCGAGCACCGAGGTCGACTCGATGACATTCTGCACGAGGCCCATGATGTTCTGCATCGCGCGGCTGATGGAGCGGCTTCCGGTCTCCTGCTCGGTCATCGCGCGCTTGAGGTGCTTGGTGTAGTCGCGGACCATCGCGGCCTGCTCGCCGATCTTGCGCGAGGTCTGCGACTGCTGCTGGGTCGCGCTCGCGGTCTGCTGGACCATCTTGGTGACTTCTTCGATGGCCGCGGTCGCGGAGACGCTGCCACGAGCCTGCTCCTCGGTGGCGCGCGCGATCTCCTGGATCGAGCTCGTCGAACGATCGGTCAGCTCGAGGATCTTGTCGAGGACCTGAGCGGCGCGCGCCGTCAGGTTGACGCCGTCACCGACGCGGTCGGCGGACAGCGTCATCTGCTCGGCCGCGCGCGAGACGCCCTTCTGCACGTTCTGGATGAGCGTCCGGATCTCCTCGGTCGAGACGGAGGTCCGTTCGGAGAGGTCGCGGATCTCGTCGGCGACGACCGCGAAGCCGCGGCCCCTCTCGCCCGCCTGCGCCGCGATGATCGCCGCATTGAGGGCCAGCAGGTTCGTCTGCCCCGCGATGTCGTCGATGACGCGGACGATCTCGCCGATCTCCTGCGAACGGTCCCCGAGGTCGGCGAGCGCGATCTTCGCTTCTTCGACGGCGACCTGGATCTTCCGCATGCCGTCGACACTTCCCTCGACGGCCGTCCGGCCTTCGCTCGCCGCGTCCTTCACGTAGCGCGCGAGCTCGGAGGACTGCCGTGCGGACTTGCCGATCTCCTCGCTCGTCGCGTTCATCTCGACCATCGAGCTGGCCGTCTCCATCGCGAACGACGAGAAGCTCTCCATGTTCGACGCGACCTCGCTGATCGAGGCGATCATCTCTTCGAACGCGGACGAGGTCTGGTCCGCGAAGTCCGAGAGCGTGTCGGCGATGCGGCCGACCTCTTCGATCGACGCGGACATCTGGAGTATCGACGTCGACGTCTCCTCTGCGTTGGCCGACAGCTCTTCCATGCTCTGCCGGACGGAGTTGATCGACTGGTCGATCTGCAGCACCGAGGACGACGCGCTCTCGGTCGAGTCGAGCTGGGCGGCTGCGCTCTTCGCGAGGATCCGCGAGCGCGCGCTGATCTGGTCGCTGACCCGTGACACGTCGGTCG
>JBAQWH010000086.1:0-2770 GCA_049298815.1 Thermoanaerobaculia bacterium
GTCGCGGAGGATGTCGAAGACAAACGCTTCGAAGTCGTCCGCCCGCAGCTGAGCGCCGCGCAGCGCACGAGGCAGGCCCCACGTCGACTCCGCCTCGAGCCAGGTGACGATCCAGTCGCGTCCGGTCCAGGCCACGCGAGGGTCGGACTTCGGCGCGCCATCTTCCACCACCACGCGCGTCCCGAGGATCTCCCCTGCTCCGTTCACGCAGGTCACGTGCAGATCGACCGGATCACCGCTGCGCGCCTGGAGCGACGGCCAGACGACGAGGAACTCCGCCCCGTCACCGATCTCACTTCGCTGCAGTCACGCGCCGGTAGTCGCTGTAGGTCGCGACCGTGTCCTGGTCGAGCTTCTTGACCAGCATCGCCCGGCCTCGCAGCGTGACGCGCATTTCGGAAATGAGCGGAGGGAGTCCTGCGGATGGAGCGCGATAGGTCATCTTCGTCTGCATCTGGTCGATCCTGACGCCGGTCATGGGTTTCATCGGCTTCTCGTTCTCCAGTTCGAAAATCTGGAGCCAGGCCCCGTCCTTCGCGACCGTGAGACGCCCCTTCATCAGGCCGATCATTTCCCTGGCGACCTCGTCGTCCTTGTCCTCGTCGTCGACCGCAAGGCGGAACTCATAGACGGCCTGACTGGCGCTCTCCCGGACCAGCTTGAGGGTTCCCGGCCGGATCATCGCGGCGAGCTCGCCCTTCGGCCCTCGTGCGCTCTTCCGCTTGCCCTTGCTCTTCTCCTTCCGGTACTCGGCTCGTTCCGACTGGCTCGGAGTCCTGCCGTCTTTCGACACGAGCTGCCACTCCTGCCCCTCCGTTTTCGACGGGTCGAAGGTCTCGACCTTGCGGCCGTCTTTCTCGACGGTCGTCCGTGTGTAGGCCCAGGCGGTTGGATCGGTCTCGGTCGAATCAAGGGCACGTTGCACCAGCGGGGGAAGCTGTGCGGACGCGGAGACGGCGACGAGTATTGCGGCGAGGACTCCGACGGAGAATCGATTCGAGTTCACAACGCACTATACGGTCGACGGGCAGGGGCGGTTCCGAACCGAGTTCGCAGCTCCTGCGTCAGCGCTTCCGGCTTGCACGGCGGGAATGGTGGCGGCCTGAGCTTTCGACGCGCTGCGACGGTCTGCAACGGCATTACGTGTTAGCTTGCGGGCGTGACCCTACCCCCCGCGGCGAAGCTGCTCGATGTTCTCCAGGATCGATTCCCCGAATCGTCGAAGACGACCCTCCGCAGCATGCTCCAGGGCGATCGAGTCCGCGTCAACGGCGTGCCCGAGCGCGATGCAAAGCGGATGATCGAGTCGACCGATGCGGTGGAGGTCGCGCCGCGGACGACCCGGCCTCTCGATCCGCGGATCCGGATCATGTTCGAAGACAGCGACCTGGTCGTCATCGACAAGGCGTTCGGGCTGCTGAGCGTCCCGAGTCCCGAGATGCGGTTCGAGACCGCGGAGACGTTCCTCAACACGCATTACGGCGGATCAGCGGAGAACGTGCGCGTCCACCACGTACATCGCCTCGACCGCGACACGTCGGGAGTGCTCGTCTTCGCGCGGAACACCTTCACCCGCGACCGGCTGAAGCAGCTGTTCGAGGCGCACGAGATCGACCGCGTTTACGTGGCGATCGTGTTCGGGAAGCTGCGTGAATCGTCGGGGACGTTCCGCTCATTTCTCGCCGAGGACCGCCATCTGCGCGTCCGGAGCGTGGCGGATGCGTCCGAGGGGAAGGAAGCGATCACTCACTACCGCACGGTCGCCTCGGGCCGACGCTACTCGATCCTCGAGCTCCGGCTCGAAACGGGGCGGCGCAACCAGATTCGCGTGCACCTCGCGGAGGCCGGCCATCCGATCGTCGGCGACATGATGTACGGGAACGGCCGTGACCCCGAGCTCGCTCGGCTCGCGCTTCACGCGAGAGACCTCGGCTTCGTTCATCCACGATCCGGCACGAAGATGAGCTTCACCGCCGACGTACCGCGTACCTTCCGCGACCTGAAACTGTGAGGCGCCGGCCACAGGCTTCGTAGACGAACGCCGCGCGCCTTCCCGCGGACGAGCGTCCGGTGGCCGCCGGAGAACGCGTACTCTTTAGGGTGCGATGCTCCTCGACGTGATCCGACGATTCCTCTCGCTGCACGGGATTCCTCCGTGCACGCTCGTGGCGGCCGTCTCCGGCGGCACCGACTCGACGGCGCTGCTGATCCTGCTCACGGACCTGCGGGACGACGGATACGAGGTCGTCGCCGCGCACGTGAATCATCACCTTCGCGGTGCCGAGTCGGACGAGGATGAAGCGTTCGTCCGGACGCGCTGCGAGTCGCTCGGTGTCGATCTGCGCGTTTGCGACGGAACGCTCGCCCCACGATCGGTGCGGAGCCTCGGCATCGAGGCGGCCGCGCGTGAGGTCCGGTATCGGCGGCTCAACGAGGTCCGCGAACGCACAGGCGCGCGTTGCGTGGCGACCGCCCACCAGAAGGACGACCAGGCGGAAACCGTCCTGATGCGGCTCCGCCACGGCAGCGGGATCGAAGGTCTGCGCGGGATTCACCCCGTGCGCGACGACGGAGTCGTGAGGCCGCTGCTGTCAGTCCGGCGGAAGCAGCTCGAAGAGCTCCTCGCTGCGCGGCGGATCGCGGCGAGACACGACCGGTCGAACGACGACCTCCGCTTCGAGAGGAACCGCGTCCGCGCCCTGCTTCGCGCGGGGACATCCGACGCGGGGACGCCCTCCGACGACCCCACCGGTCTCGTCGACCTCCTCGC
>JBAQWH010000087.1:0-3007 GCA_049298815.1 Thermoanaerobaculia bacterium
CGTTCGTCCGTTCGGCCGAAGAGCGGAGCAGCCAGCCGGCGAACAACCGTCCGGCTACCAGCTTCGGTTCGCAGGAGCGGCGACCGGACGACCTGCGCAACGGCGAAGAGCGACAGTAGCCTTAACGGGGAGCCTCGCAGCCCACGAGGTCCCCGCTCACTTCCCACACTGGGGCGCCCACGGGCGCCCTCGGAACGCGGTGTCCTCAGGACGCCGCGTTCGTCTTTTCGAGCAGTGGCCAGTGGTCAGTGGTCAGTGGTCAGTGGCCAGTGGTCAGCCCCGGCGCTGCTGGCCACTGACCACTTCGCAGCTACTTCCCCTTCTCCCCGCGCATCGCGAGCTCGAGCACCTGCGCGAGATGGAGCGTTTCGCGGCCCGTCGACTGCTCGATCTGCTCGCGGCAACTGAAGCCGTTCGCAATGATCAGCGTCGACGGGTCGGCCTCTCGGATCATCGGCAGCAGCACCCGCTCGCCGACTTTCATCGAGACCTCGTAGTGTTCCTCGGCGAAACCGAATGCGCCGGCCATCCCGCAACAGCCGGAGTCCGGATTCTCGAGGTCGAGGCCGATCCGGCGGAGCACCGACTCCTCGCAGTCGAAGCGCATGACCGCATTGTGGTGACAGTGCGCCTGGACGATCGCCTTCCGCTGGAGTGACGGCAGCGTGAAGCGCCCCGCATTCTCTTCGCGGACGATGAACTCGCTCAGGGTCATCGCCGCGGCCGTCAGCTTCTTCGCGTAGGGATCGTCCGGAAAGAGGTTCGGCAGCTCGTCCCGGAACACCGCGACGCAGCTCGGCTCCAGGCCGACGACCGGCAACCCTTCATCGAGCTCCTCCTTCAGCACGTCCATCGTCTGGCGAAGGAGCTTCTTCGCCGCGGGGAGGAAGCCCCAGTCGTAGAGCGGGCGTCCACAGCAGACCCGCTCCTTCGGGATCAGGACCTCGTAACCGGCTGCCTCGAGGACCTTCGCCGCGGACATCGCGGTGTCGGGCGTGAAGTGGTTATTGAACGTGTCGGGCCAGAGGACCACACGCCTGCTGCCGGCGGCGGCTTTCTTCGCTCGCTTCAGGAACAGTTCCCTGAAGGTCTTCTTCGCGAATCGCGGCATCTCGCGCTGCTTCGCGACGCCCGCGAGCTTCTTCGCGAATGGAAGGCTCATCGCGAGGTTTGCCAGGCGAGGAAACTTCGACGCCAGTCCGGCGGACCAGTAGATCAGCCCCATGCTGTACGCCTGGATGGGACGGAGCCGGCCCTTGTAGTAGTGCGACATGAACTCGGCTTTGTAGGTCGCCATGTCGACGCCTGTGGGACAGTCGCCACGGCATCCCTTGCAGGCGAGGCAGAGCTCGAGCGCTTCGCGCACCTCTTCGTTTCGCCAGGTCGAGGGGATGGCCTCTCCCTGGAACATCTCGAAGAGCAGCCGGGCGCGGCCTCGCGTCGAATGCTCCTCTTCGCGCGTGACCATGTAGCTGGGGCACATCGTCCCGCCGTCCATCCGGCGGCAGCGGCCGACGCCGACGCAGCGCATCACCGCGCGGTCCATCTTTCCGTGGTCGTCGCGGAACTGGAAGTGGGTCTCCGGCGACCAAGGGTCGTACTTCGCTCCCAGCTTCAGGTTCTCGTCCGGTTCGTACGGGAGGATGACCTTGCCCGGGTTCATCTTCCACTCGGGGTCCCAGAGCGTCTTGAACTGGCGGAACGCCTCCATCAGCTCGGGGCCGTACATCTTCTCGAGGAGGGCGCCGCGCGCCTGCCCGTCGCCGTGCTCGCCGGAGAAGGAGCCACCGTACGACGCGACGAGGTCGGCAGCGTCGTTGAGGAAGGCCCGGAACTTCGCGATCCCCTCGGCCGACATCAGGTCGAAGTTCGTCCGCGTGTGTACGCAGCCGTCTCCGAAGTGGCCGTAGAAGTCGCCGCCGTAACCGTAGCTTCCGAGCAGCTTGCGGAGATCGCGCAGGTACCCGCCGAGCTTCGCCGGAGCGACCGCTGCATCCTCCCAGCCTTCCCACATCGGAGGCCGTCCCGGAACGTGAGCCGTGGCGCCGAGACCCGATTCGCGAACCGCCCATACCATGCGCTGGTCGCGAGCGTTGTCGAGGAGGAGGAGCGAAGGAGCGGAAGAACGCCTCTCGTAGTCCGCGATCAGCGCGCGCGCCTGCTCGTTCGCCTCGTCGAGCGATTCCCCTCCGAACTCGACCAGCAGCCAGCCACCGCCGGGCGGGAGAAGCGCGACGCCCGCCGGGTGAAGCTTCTGCGCGTTCATGTCCTTCACGAGCAGGTCGTCGAAGCCCTCGAGGCCGATCGGCTTGAACCCGAGGATGTGCGGCACGGCGTCGGCGGCCTCGTAGACGTCGTTGAAGCCCATGACGACGAGCGAGCGCACGGACGGGCTGTGGACGAGTTTCGCCTTCGCCTCGAGGACCAGCACGCAGGTCGACTCGGTGCCGACGAGGGCACGCGCCACATTGAAGCCGTTCTCCGGAAAGAGCTCGTCGAGGTTGTAGCCCGAGACGCGGCGGGGGATCTTCGGGAAGCGCGCGCGGACGAGGTCCGAGTACCGATCGCGGATCGTCCTCAGCCCGGCGTAGATCTCGCCGCGCCGCCCGCCGCCGGCGATGATCTGCGCGAGATCCTCCTCCGAGGTCGGACCGACGCGCATCCGGAGACCGTCGTAGGTCAGGATCTCGAGCTCGTCGATGTTGTCGACCGTCTTGCCGGCCATCACCGCGTGCACGCCGCAGGAGTTGTTGCCGATCATCCCGCCGAGCGTGCATTGCGCGTGCGTCGCAGGATCGGGTCCGAAGGTCAGGTGGTGCTTTTCCGCGGCGGCGCGGAGGTCGTCGAGGACGATGCCCGGCTCGATCCGCGCGAACTTAGCCACCGGATCGAGGTCGAAGATCCGGGTCATGTACTTCGACATGTCGAGGATGACGGCCACGTTGCAGCACTGCCCCGCGAGGCTGGTGCCGGCGCCTCGGCCGAGGATCGGCGCACCGAACCGGCG
>JBAQWH010000088.1:0-5551 GCA_049298815.1 Thermoanaerobaculia bacterium
CGTTTGCTGTCTGAGACGACTGACGAGGCCCTCCGGCCCGCGTTGCAGAGAGAGAGGTAGCTTCAGCAAAGTCCACGGAGGCACGCCCATTCGCCCGCTCTTCCGTGGTTGGGTCCGAGGTGGGCGCGAAGCTGAAGGGCCTCGCCAGTCGTCTCAAAGATTCAATTGTTGGGGGAACCCGGTGTGCGTTCCGAAGAACGAGTGGAGGTTATCCCCCTCCCGCCGGGTCTTTCGTGAGCCAGCTCACAAAACGTTTTATTTTTTGTACCAGTCGGCGTTGATCTGAGTGTAGTGCTTCCACTGATCAGGAACCAGATCCTCCGGGAAGATGGCCTGGACGGGGCAGGCGGGCTCGCAGGCGCCGCAGTCGATGCAGACCTCCGGGTCGATGTAGAGCATCGTTTCCGCTTCGAAGGTGTCTTCGTCCTTCCGCGGGTGGATGCAGTCGACCGGGCAGACCTCGACGCACGCGGTGTCCTTCGTGTTCACACAGGGCTCGGCAATCACGTAAGTCATGAAAAGCACTCCTCCGTCAGGATTTGAAGGGTAAAGAGTAAAGGGGAAAAGGAAAAGAGGCTCGCGTGCTCCTGCCTTTCTTTCCCTGTCCCCCTCGTTCTACTCGTTCCAGCGGCGGATCGACTCGATCATGTAGTCGTTCCCCATGAAGGAGACGATCTCGCCCGCAGCGTGGCCGATCAGCTTCTTGGCGACGTCGGACTGGTTCGAGTAGACGCCGCGCTCGGGGTCGGATTCCCAGGGGCCGAGGATCGTGACTTCGCGGCGGACATCGCCGTTGCTCAACTCGATCTTCGTCCCGACGCGCACCTGTGAGATGTCGATCTGGCCCGGCTCGACCACGCGGACGCGGGAGAGCTCGGACGCGAGCTCGCCGACGCGCGCGGACAGGTACTCGGCGCGCTGGCGTGCCGCCTTGTACTCGAAGTTTTCGCGAAGGTCGCCCATCTCGCGCGCCGCCTGCAGGGCCTTCGAGTTCGTCGGGATCTCGACGGTCTTGAGGTGGGTGAACTCGGCGCGCTTCTTCTCGAGCGACTCGGCGGTGGTGTAGACCGGTTCGGCCGCCGGCTCGCGGAGCGCCGGGTGCTTCATCAGGGCCGTGTGCTTGACGTCGTCGCGCCGGTACTCCTCGAGCACGCCGTAGCGGTCGAGCGAGTCGACCAGTCTGCGGGCCTGTTCCTCGTTGTCCTGCGAAAGGATGATGCGGGTGGCGAGTGCGCCCTTGTCGAACATGTCCTTGAGGCGCGCGCGCACCGGCGCGAACTCGTCGTGCGTGAGTGCGTCGAGGATCTGGAAGAGCAGCTGGTAGGTGCCGCGTCCCGCCCACGACTCATCCTCAGAGACGCGCTTGACGTACCAGTGGAAGGCACGCGGGTGGCGTCGCGGATAGCGCAGGGTCTCGTCGATCAGGCGTTCGGTGATGTCGTTCTGTGCAGCCTGCTCGAGGGTCGACATGATCGAGCTGAGGATCCGCGGCTCGTCGTCGAAGAAGAACGCCTCGGCATAGACCTTCGGCCAGTCGGGATTCACCTCGCGGGCGGCGGCGAGCGCCTTCTCGCGCAGCGCCTTGTCCGCGATGCTCGCGATGAGACGCGAGGCCATCGGCCCACCGAGCAGCGACGCTGCATCGATCGGCGCGGTGTACTTCCCGGGCAGCGACTCGAGGGTCGCGAGGATCTGCCAGGCGAGCGACGCGTCGGTGCGCGCGACCCTTGCCGCGTCGGCGGCGAGCGTCGAGGAGAAATGATCGGACAGCCCCTGGCTCCGCCCGGCATGCTTCTTCGCCAGATCGAGCTTCCCCTTCACGTCTGCGCGGTCGAAGTCGCGCTTCACCGCAGCCTCGGCATCCTCGCTGGAGCCGGCCCAGGCGTACGTCGCCTTCGCCCCCGTTCCACTCGTCACGACCTGCGGGTTCTTCCTCGCCGAGGTCCACCACGAATTCCACTTCTCCTCGGGGACGATCCCGATCACGGCGTCACGAACCTCCGCCATCACCATCGGGCGGCCAAAGCTCTGCAGCAGCTTCGGGAGGAAGGACGAGGGCGACTTCGCTGCCTCCGCCCGAAGCTTCGCCTGGTCGCGGAACTTCTCGCGGAGGATGTGCCCTTCCGGCAGCGGAGTGAGGAACTTGCCGGCGGCCCCGAACGGGACCGACACGCGTTTTTCCTTCTCGAAATCGAGCCTGCAGACTCCCAGTTCGGGGTTGAGCTCGATCACGACGCCGGCACCGCGCCCGCTCATGAAGAAGCACTCGCCCTCGTCGTAGGCGAGCCACGACTGGATCTTCTCGGCGCGCTCGATCGGGTTGGCGTGCGGATCGTCGAACTTCGCGAACTGAAACGCGCGCGCGAAGCTCTTGCGGTGGCCAAGGCTCTTGCGGAGCGCCTCTTCGATCTGAGGCCGCAGATGTGCAGGGTGCTTCGAGAGCCGCCCCGCCTCGGCGAGCACCTGCAGGCGCTCGGTCCAGAGATTCCTCTCCTTGAGGCCGTCGGCCAGAAGGCCGAGAAGCGTGTCGGAAAGGCTGCGCTGCTCGGCTTTGCGAAGTGCTTTGCCGACCACGATGAATGCGTCGACCTCGGATGGATCGCTCTCGAGTTGTCCCATCCAGAGCGCCTCGAGCGCGTCGAATTTCTTCTGCTCGATCAGCGCGAGCGCGGCGTCACGAAATGCCAATGCGATTCCCCCTGAAAACGAGGCGCACATTGTAGTCGAGCGGATCAACCGGTTTTGGCGCCTTGGCCACGGAATAGCAGCCACGGCCGCCACGTTCCGCGGGGTCCACCACACCACCCACGGCAAGAGGAAGAACGATGCCCGAAATCAAAGCCCAGGATCTGCTCCGGAAGCACAACATCAGCCTCGATGATGTCAAGGAGCGCCGCGCGACTCTTCACCACCTCCGGCACATCGTGCACTCCGAGCAACTCCCGTTCGACGTGTTCAAAGCCATGGTCAAGATGCGCCGGTAACCGGACAGGACAATGGGACGAATAGGACCTATGGGTCCTATGGGTCCCATCGGCCCTATTTCGCGCTCCGCAGTCGCTCCAGGATTCCCTCGTGGATCCCGCCGAAGGCACCTGACGACATCACGACGATGACGTCTCCCTCGCGGGCTTCGGCGGCGACGCGGGCGCTGAGCGCGTCGAAGCTCTCGATGTGCTCGGCCTCGATGCCGTCCCCGCGGAGCTTCTCGACGATGGTCTCGACCGACATCATCTTGTCGAGCCCGTAGCGGGTCTCGTAGCGCTGGCGGTGGAACAACGGCCCGATCACGACGCGGTCGGCCTCGTGGAAGGCGTCGATGTAGCCCCCCTCGAACTCCTTGCGGCTCGACGAGATCGAGCGCGGCTCGAACAGGGCCCAGATCCGCTGCCCGGGGTACTTCTTCTTCGCGCCGTAGAGGGTCGTCGCGATCGCCGTCGGGTGATGCGCGAAGTCGTCGATCACGGTGACGCCGCGCTCGACTCCGCGCACCTCCATCCGCCGTTTGATGCCGGTGAACGTCCCGAGCCCCTTCTGGATCTCCTCCGCCGAGAGCCCGCGGAGGCGTGCGATCGCCGCACAGGCGAGGGCGTTGAGGACGTTGTGCCGGCCCGACAGGGTCGAGCTGAAGCGGAACCACTCCTTCCCTTCCCACCAGGCGGTGAACTCGGTTGCGTCCGGCCGCATGTCGACATCGGTCGCGAACACGTCGCACCCGCGGTCCCAACCGAACGTCAGCCAGCGGCCCCTCGCCTCGGGCCGGAGCGATTCGACGTTCGCGTCGTCGCCGTTCGCCACGATCACGTCTTCGGGGCCGACCTGCTGCACGGCCTTCCGGAACGCGCTGACGATCGCTTCGAGATCCGAATAGATGTCGGCGTGGTCGAACTCGATGTTGTTCAGCAGCAGCGTGTTCGCGTGGTAGTGGAGGAACTTCGGCCCCTTGTCGAAGAAGGCGGTGTTGTACTCGTCTCCCTCGATCACGAAGTCCGAGCCCTCACCGAGCTTGAAGTTCTGGTTGAAGTTGAGCGGGATGCCGCCGACGACCATGCCGGGATCGCGGCCGGCCGCCTCGAGCAGCCAGGCCATGAGCGAGGTCGTGGTGGTCTTGCCGTGCGTCCCGCTGACGACGATCGAGTGCTTGCCGGTGATGAAGAGCTGGTAGATCGCCTCCGGCATCGAGGTGTACGGCAGGTCGAGCTCCACGGTCGCGGCCGCTTCGACGTTCGTATTCGCGGCCGCATTGCCGATCACCACGAGATCGGGCCGAAACGTCTCGAGATGCTGTTTCGTATACCCCTCGAGCACCGGGATGCCGAGCCGTTCGAGGTAGGTCGACATCGGCGGATAGACGTGCTCATCGGAGCCGCCGACCTCATGGCCGCGTTGCTGAAGCATCCCGGCGAGCGAGGCCATCGCGGTCCCGCAGATTCCGATCAGGTAGACGCGCTTCACCCCAGAGATGTTTTTCACGTGCGGCATGTCGGTTTCAACCTCTTCAAATCGTGAAGTTTGGGTGCAGATTGTAGAATCGCTGCCCCGTCATAGGAGTGGAATGGGGCCCCGGAGGGCACTGTTCGTCACACAGGTCACCACACGGCGGTAGCCACAGGAGGATTTTTGTTCATGACGAAACGAATGTTTGCAATGACGCTCGTCGCGCTGCTGGTGGCGTCTTTCGCCGCCGCCCAGACGGCTGGAGCGCCGAAGGTCTCCGTCGTCGACCCGATCAAGGACTTCGGAACCGTCTCGAAGGGCCAGAAACTCGACTGGGCTTTCACGGTCAAGAACGAAGGCAACAAGGACCTCGAAATTCTGGCGGTCCGGCCTGCCTGCGGCTGCACGGTCGCCGAGTTCGACAAGATCATCAAGCCTGGACAGACGGGCAAGATCGCTGCCCACGTCGACACCACGGCGTTTTCGGGCCCGATTGCGAAGGGCATCACCGTGGAGACCAGCGATCCGCTGGCGCCGACGGTTCAGCTCACGATGTCGGCGATCGTCAAGCCGTACGTCGAGGCCTTCCCGGCCGGCTTCGTCCGCTTCAACCTGCTGCAGGGTGATGTCGAGACGCAGATGATCACGCTCTACTCGGAAGAGGAACAGCCGTTCGAGATCGTGAGGATCGAGAGCCCGCAGCCGTGGATCAAGACCTCGTTCACGAAGGCCACCGGCGACGCGATCGTACAGGCCGGCCGCGCGGGTCAGAACCAGTACCGCGTCGCGTTCATGGTCGGAGCCAACGACGCCAAGGAAGGCCCGATCGCCGAGAAGGTCCGGATCGTCACCAACTCGCCGCATCAGCCGGAGTATTGGATCAGCGTGGCGGGCCTGGTCCGGCCGACGGTCTTCGTCGCCCCGACCGGGATCAACTTCGGCGAGGTCGCCCCGACCGACGCCGCCGCGACCCGCATCGTCTCGCTCCGCTCGCTGACCAAGACCCCCGAGACCTTCCTCGTCCAGAAGGCGGAGACGAACGTGAAGGGCGTCACCGCCTCGATCGCCCCGACCGGGATTGCCGGCGAGTATCACGTGACCCTCAAGGTCGACC
>JBAQWH010000089.1:0-1967 GCA_049298815.1 Thermoanaerobaculia bacterium
CTCGAGGCCTGCATCGGACGTCAGGATCGTCTCGCCACGGGCCGTCCCGCCGACCTGCTGCATCATCCTGAGCGGGACACCAAAGCTGCCGACGGCGAGCGTGGCTCCGAGAGCCCACGTCGCGTATTTGCGGCGCACTCCCGCGAACGGCCTGCGAGGCTTCACTGCGGCGACTTCACGGCGGAGCTGTGCCCGATCGTAGTTGTCGAGGAATCGCTCTTTATACGGCCTGCTCGTTTCGAGGTCCGGCATCTCTTGCCTCCACCCCAGTTATTTGCAAGGGAGAGACCACTCGAAACTGTTGAGCCGTTTAAACTTAAATGTTGGATAGTTCCCTAGTTTGGCCCCGATATTGAAAACCCGTACAATCCGACTCGATGTTCAAGGTTGTGCCTGCTCTGCTCTTCGCCGCGTTCCTGGCGACCACCTCCCCCGCGCTCGGTCAGAGCACGGCGGAGTTCGGCCTGTACGACGACGAGCTCCACAGCTGCAGCCGGCTCGACCTTCCGGAACCGTCGCAAATCGCACCGGAGCCGGAGCGTCCCCACCCCGATCTGCTGGCGCGGATCCTCCGCTACACCGGTCTCGCCGGCCGGCATCGCGTCAAGGGCCTAGCGAGCTACTACTCGACGTTCTTCGAGGGGCGGAAGACCGCGAACGGGGAGATCTACCGGAACCAGCGGTACTCGGCTGCCCACCTGACGCTTCCGCTCGGCTGCTGGATCGAGGTGAAGTCGAGGGCGACCGGCCGCACCCTGCGCCTGCGGGTCAACGACCGGGGTCCCTACGCCAAGAAGTTCGCGCTCGATCTTTCCCAGGCCGCCGCCCGGTACCTCGGCGTCGACACGTCGCGCGACCGCTACGTGGAGATCCGGATCATCGCGATGCCGGGCGAGGAGCCACTCCCGGAAAGCCTCGACTGGGCTGCCGCCGCCAATGCCGGCACCTCGGACGAGACGTCCGCCCTGGCCGGCCGCTGATCTCCGTCAGGCCGGAATCGTGAAGCAGAAGGCGCTGCCTTCCTCCTGCGTCGATTCCACGCCGATCGTCCCGCCATTGCTCTCGATGACCCGCCTGGCGAGATAGAGACCGTAGCCGGGCCCGCTCGGCCGGGACTTGTCCAGCCTGCTGATCCCGCCGAGTTCGAAGACCTGGTCTGCGTACTTGGGATCGAGGCCGATCCCGTTGTCGCGGATGCAGACGCGCACCAGCCCTCCCTCGTTCGTCCAGCTGATGCCGACCTTGCGATCGCCTTTTTCGCGGTTGGTGAAGGTGAGTGCGTTCGCGACGATCGCCCCGATCGCTTCGCGCATCTTCTCGGGGTCGACATTGACGACCGGGAGGTCGGCCGGGACGTCGAGCTTCACACCCCCTTCGTCGAGGAGGAAGTTGTACTTGAGCATGACCTCTTCGACGATCTCGGCGAGGGGAGTCGGGCGCTTCGCGTTCGGTCGCGCGAGGAGCTTGACCATGTGCGACATGTCGTCGAGGACGCGCTTCATCGTCTGCGCGCTCGAACGGACCCGCCGCAGGAAGTCCTGCCCTTCTTCGTCGAGCTTGTCGCCGTAGTCCGACAGCAGCAGGTCGCTGAAGCCGTCGACGGCGAAAATTGGGGACTTGAGGTCATGCGAGAGGACGCTGAAGAAGCGGACCAGCTCCTCTTGTGTGACCGGGCGTTCTGCGGCAGCGGGTTGCTCGACGGCTTCGATGGGACACCTCCAGACCTGCCGAGGTCGTGCAACGGCCGAGCCACGGGGAATCGGGCCAGGGTCAGGGCTTGCGGAAGAGCGCGATCTGGCCGTCGCCCAGGATCTCCGCGCTGCCGTCGGCGCGGATCGCGACCGCGGTCCGCGGGGGAATCCCGATCCCGAGCTCGACGCCCTGAGCGGACATGAGGCGCCGCAGAGGGGTGTCGTCGGAGGGATCGAAGCCGGTGTCGACGACGGTGTTGGCGAGCCAGCCGAGGC
>JBAQWH010000090.1:0-3134 GCA_049298815.1 Thermoanaerobaculia bacterium
CGTCGACCGATGACGGTCCCTCCGCGTCGTGATGGTAGGTCGCCTTCCCGCTGCTGAAGGCGTACGAGTCGAGCTTGCCGCCTTTCGACGACGTCTTGTCGGACGCGGCGGTCATGGCCGGCAGGAGCAGCGCGGGAACGATGTGCGACTCGATGCCGTCCCCCTTGTATGCGGAGAGCTCGATGTCGCCTCCGGTCTGCCGGACCCAGATCTTGCGGTCGGCAGCGATGAAGACGACCGGGGGCGTCCTGGTCCCGGCGCGCCACTCGGCTCGCGTGGCGTCATCACTGGTGAGGAGCGTGATCACGGCGACCTGGTTGTCGCCTTTCTTCACGTTCCACTTCGATTCCGTCGCGCCGTCGAACAGCGGGCTGGCGGACAGAGGCACGACCGCGACGAGCGCGGCGACCAACAGGGCGATCAGTTTCATGGGCACCTTTCCGTGGGCGCGTCGGACGTCAACTTGCGGGGACGTCCGGGGCAGCGCCTTCCTTGCGGCCGCGGACCTCGTAGATCTTGACGGCCAGTTCCTTCCCCTTGACCTTCACTTCGTCGAGATATCTGGTTTCGAATTCATCTCCAATTTTCGCCAAAGTGAACTCGCTGACGATGATCTCGGTCACGTAATCCTTATTTTTTGACTCGAGTCGCGAAGCGAGGTTGACCGTATCGCCGATCACCGTATAGCCGAACACGCGTTTCGACCCGATGTTTCCGACGACCGCGTCGCCGGTGTTGATGCCGATTCCGATCCTGAGCGCCGGCTTCCCTTCGGCTTCCCACATCGCGCGGAGGCGCGCGGTCTCGGCGATCATCTCGATGGCGCACGCGACCGCAAGGCGCGGGTGGTCCGGCTCCTCTGCAGGGGCGTTCCAGAACCCCATGACGGCGTCGCCGATGAATTTGTCGAGTGTCCCGCCATGGGCCAGGAGGATGTCGACCATCCGGGTGAGGTACTCGTTCAGCATCTCGACGACCTCTTCCGGCTCACTCGCTTCCGAGATCGTGGTGAAACCGCGGATGTCGGAGAAGAGGACGGTGAGCTCGCGGCGCTCTCCGCCGAGCTCGACCATTTCGGGATGCGCCAGCACGTGATCGAGGATCTGTGGCGAGACGTATCGTCCGAACGTCGTCCGGAGCTGCGCGCTCTTCCGCTGCTCGGCGACGAACTTCAGACCGGTGATCGCGACGTACGTGAGGACGACGGCGACCGCGGCGGTGAACGCCGGGCCGGCCCAGCCGCGGCCGAGCGCCAGGTAGCCGAGGAGGACGATGCCGACCACCGCGGCGATCGCAGTCAGCGCCGAGAGGAGCTGCGAGTGCAGCGGGTAGATCGCGGTGCCGAACGCGATCCCCGCGAGGAGGATCAGCGGGAACATCAGGGCGCGCGGCGCTGCGCGGTTGAAGTCGTGGTTGAGCAGGTTGTCGAGTGCGTTCGCGTGGATCTCGAGGCCGGCTGAGCGGGGCGAGAGCGGCGTCGCGCGGAGGTCGAGGAGACCGGCAGCCGTGAAACCGACGAGGACGATCTTGCCGCGGAACTGCTTTTCGAACGCGGCGAACTGCTCGGCGCTCACCCCGGCGCCGGCGTCCTCGCGAGCGAGAGAGGCGAGGAGGACCTTGTCGAGGTCGACGTTGGGATAGGAGAACGCGTCGGGGGTGTTGTCTTTCACCCGCGCGCGCTCGCGGCGTGCGCCGTTCCAGCGGAGGAGGACGTCGCCGCGTGCGCTGACCGGGATGGCTCGACCGTCGATCAGGAGCGAGCGATCCGACCACTCTGCCGTCCGCGTCGAGCGACGGAATTGCCGCGCGGCCTCCATCGCGAGGCTCGGCACGGCGGCGTCGCGGAGGCGGTCGGCCAGCGGGTACTCGTGAATCGTCCCGCTGCGCGACGGTCGGGCGATGCGCATCGTCCCGATCCCGCCTGTGGTGCGGAACGCATCGTGCGGCGGCACGAGGTTGTAGGTTGCGCCGCCGCTCTCTCCGCGGACGGACCAGAGATGCGTCCGCCAGGTGGCCGACGGGGGAGCGAGCGGCTGCCGCGGGTCGGGCTCCTGCGTCTGCGAACCGAGGACGCTCGGCATCGAAGCGAGGCTCTCGGCGAACGAGCGGTCGCCGGTGCCACCGTCGGTCTCGTTCTGTTCGGCGAAGAGGACGTCGAACGCGACGACCGCCGCCCCGCTCCGCTGCATCTCGTCGACGACGCGCGCGTACACCTCGCGGGAGTAGGCGCTCGGCCGGCCGTAGAACTCGGCCAGCGCGGAGGACGACGCGTCGCTGACGGTGACGAGAACGATCCGCGGGTCGGGCTCACGCGACTTCGCGAGTTGCTGCGAGTAGCGGTCGAACAGCCACCACTCCGCGCCGAAGAAGGAGCTGTCCGACAGGTAGACGGCACCCGCGGCGAGAGCACAAAGCAGTCCCGCGAGGGCACCACGACGCACCGATCTCAACATGGCGAGATTCTACGACGGGGGGGAGGAGTGGGACGGATGGGACGGATGGGACCCGCCCGACCTGGCTCGTTCGGGTGGTGGGTCCCATGGGTCCTATCGGTCCCATAGGTCCCATTCGTCCCATCCCGTCCGGAGGCCCGCGCAAAAAAAAGAACGGGGCCGGACATCCGGCCCCGCAGTACGACTCCCCAATGTTTCGGTGATGGATCGCTTATTTCTTCTTCGCGGTCTTTTTGGTAGTGGTTTTCTTTGACGAAGCTTTAGAAGCGGACTTCTTCGTTGCGGCCATTATGCTCACCACCTTTCATGCCGTACGGGACCTCCCGGTCGCGCTTCTTGGCATAACACGCCGGATTTCACCGGCAAACTCGTTCGATGGGAGTTGGGGGAAGAAGACGGAGCACCGATGACCAGCGGCATGTGCGGAGGATTCATTCCTGCTCTTGGCGATCATCGGATTATCTGTGCACGAAAATAAGGTCGTTAAACGATATTGTCAACCTTTTTTTTATCAAAATCGTAATCAACACGCGTTGTTCCACGGTGTTCCACGGATGGGACGATCCCGCCGGCCGGCGAAGAGGCCGCGCGGGAGCCGGACGAGGGTCGCCGGGCAGCTACGCGCGGGCGGCAGAAGCGAGCAACTCCTGCATCAGCGACGCGCTTCTCTCCCACCCGAAC
>JBAQWH010000091.1:0-4592 GCA_049298815.1 Thermoanaerobaculia bacterium
GTCTGACAGTGACGACGCGGCTGCGGCACTCGGACTGCTGACGCTCGCCGAGCGGCTTCTCGGCAGCGGCGAGGAGGTCCAGCCCGAAGCCTGGCACGAGTACCTCGAGGCGACCGGTCGCCCGGCATTTCTCCTGGCCCTGCCTGATGTCGCCCATCACTCGCGCTGGGCCGAGACGACGTTCCAGGCGATCCTCGTCTCCGGCTACTCGCTCCGCACGATGCTCCACTCGCGGGCCCGCGAGCACGGTGACCGGATCCTCTTCGAAGATCGCCGGGAGCTCGACGCGCCGTCGTGGAGCTATGCGGAGGTGGCCAGCTACGCCCGTGAGGTCGCCGGCGTGTTCCTCCTGGCGCGGCCCGCTCCGCGTGTCGCGATCTTCTGCGACAACAGCGTCGATTCCGCCGTGGTCGACCTCGCGTGCCTCAGCGAAGGCATCCTGGTCACGCCGCTCAGCATTCACACCGATGCCGAAGGGCTCGCGTCGATTCTCGCGCGGCTCGACATCAACGTGGTCGTCACCGACGCGGACGACCGGCACGAGCTGGTCGCCGACGCCTGCCACCGCTTGCAGAGGACCGTCGCGCTCTTCAGGACCGGGAGCCGGACCGCCGAGGTGACGATCGGCGGGATCACGGGCCACCAGCTCCGGCAGGCCTGCGCAGAGCTTGATCTCGCCGAAGTCGATCGCCTGCTCCTTGGCCGGGTTCCCGACCTGCAGGCGCCGGCCACCGTCATGTTCACCTCAGGTAGTACCGGTCAGTCGAAAGGGCTCGTCTTCAGCCAGCTGATGCTGGTCGCCAAGCGGTTTGCACGCGCCGCCGCGCTGCCTTCGGTGGGCGACGGGGAAGTGCTCCTCTGCTACCTCCCGCTCTTCCACACCTTCGGCCGCTACCTCGAGATGCTCGGGACGATCTTCTGGCGGGGGACGTACGTCTTCGCCGGGAACCCTTCCGCGGAGGCGCTGATCGCGGAGATGGGACGGGTCCGGCCGACGGGACTCATCAGCATTCCGCTCCGGTGGAGTCAGATCCGGGAGGCGGCGATCGACTCCTCGCGTGGTGGTGGGGACGACGCTCTGCGGCGGCTCGTCGGAGACCGGCTGCGCTGGGGCCTGTCGGCTGCCGGCTATCTCGACCCGAAGGTCTTCCGCTTCTTCCACCGTTACGGGATCGACCTCTGCAGCGGTTTCGGCATGACCGAAGCGACCGGCGGCATCACGATGACGCCACCGGGAGACTACGACGATGGTTCGGTCGGCGTGCCGCTCCCCGGGATGCGCACGCGGCTCACGGGCTCGGGCGAGCTGGAGATCGCCGGAATCTACGTCGCCGAGTACCTCGACGACCACGCAGCCGATGGCTTGCTGCCGGCCCGTGTGGGCGAGGACCGCGAGGGCGCGTGGATTCCTACTGGCGATCTGTTCCAGCTGCGGCCCAACGGTCACTACGAGATCGTCGACCGGGTCAAGGACATCTACAAGAACAGTCGCGGCCAGACGATCGCTCCGCAGCGGGTCGAGCAGAGGTTTGCCGGGGTCCCGGGATTCCGCAGTGCGTTCCTCGCGGGCGACCATCGCGACCACAACGTCCTGCTGATCGCCGCCGACGCCGACGAGCCGTTACTCGCCTCGCGAACCCCGGACGAGGTCCACGAATACTTCGCGCATATCGTCGCGACGGTGAACGCCGGACTGGCACCCTACGAGCGCGTCGTCAACTTCGCGTTGCTCGACCGCGAATTTTCGGCCGACAAAAGTGAGCTGACGCCGAAGGGCTCATTCCGCCGGAAGGCGATCGAAGCGAGCTTCGCCGCCGTGATCGAGAAGCTCTACGAGAGCAACTACGTGGAGCTCGCAGTCGGGGCGGCCCGTGTCCGGATCGCGCGGTGGATCTATCGCGACCTCGGCATCCTCGAGGACGACATCGTCGCCGGGCGCGGCGAGCTTCACAACCGCCGCAGCAACCGGAGCCTCCGCGTCGTCGCGGGCGAGCAGGGCGAGGTCATCATCGGCGACCTGCAGTACGTCGTCAGCAACGGCCTGATCGACCTGAGCCTCTTCGCGAGGCAGCCGCGCCTCTGGCTCGGCAATCCCGCGCTCATCGCGTTCGTGCCGTGCAAGGACGGGTGGGACATGTCGCTGCGCGACGTCTCGCCGCGCGTCCGCATCGTCGACCGCCAGCCGATCGTGATGGAGCAGAGACCACGCATCGCGGACGACCATCTCCGCGACATCCACCATCTGGCGACCGTGGCGCTCTTCGGCAGCCGTGCCGAGGCGCGCGAGGCGGTCGAGCGCCTCGGCGGGCAGCTGCCGCATGCCGGGGCGGCGCTCGGCTCCGCAATCAGGACGCGGCTCGAAGCGCTCGCCTTCCACCCCGAGGAGGAGGTCCGCGCCATCGCGTACCGCACGCTCCTCCTCGACACGCCGCTGATCGACGACCAGGACGTCTTCCCCGCATTCCTCGACTCCGGTCTCACCTTCCTGAACGAGGAGAGCATCGCGGCGATCGCGACGGCGAAGCCGGCCGAGCGGCGCCTGCATTCGCTCCGCCAGCGGATGTACAGCTACCGGACGCAGATGGCCTGGCCGGGTCCCTCAGTGCGTCGGCGCCAGTTCCGTCGCGTCTTCCGCCTCCTCGTCGATTTTGCCCGCGAGAACCGCGCGGACTTCGCGACGGTCCAGGCGGAGCTGGCGGCGTGGGCGCTGTTCCGCGCGGATCACGTCCTCGCGGCGGTGGCACAGCGGCACTTCGACGAGCTCACCTCCTGGTACGACGGCACGCTGGCCGCGATGAATCCCCCGAAGGAAGCGGAACGGCAGGACGCGGAAGGGAAGGTCATCTTCGAATACGGCATCGCCCCCGGCGAGCGCGCGCGGGTCGAGGCGATCCTCTTCGATCCGACGTTTCTACGGCACTCGATCGCGAGCGCCTTCGGCGACGAGGACTTCGAGTGGGTGAGGGTCGCGCCAACCGGCGTCTGGGTCTCCCCGATGCTGTCGCATCACCAGCTGCGTCTCTACCGACTCGGGATCAACCTCGTCGACGGCCGGCACTTCGACCTCCTTCTCGTGACCGGTCCATTCCTGCGCAAGCGCGCAGTCAAGGACACCATCCTCTGGATCACCGCGCTCTCGGGTCACGCGTACGGCACGCCGCTCTTCCCGCGGTTCGGAGCCTGGAGAAAAGACCTCGGTGCGACCTCCGTCGTCTACGTCAACGACCTGACGGCCTGGGAGCGGCTCCGGCAGCTCTCCGGCGACTACGACCTTCCGCACAGCGTCGCGACGCGCCTCGCCCTGCGCAAGGTCTACGTCCGCGCGATGGCCGCCTTCTTCCGCGCGTGGGAGCAGAGCGGCTACCGCGTCGTCCCCGGCGCGGTGACGCCGGCGAACGTCGCGCTGCCCGAGGCGGACTTCCTCGAGCGGACGAGCATCCTCTCGCTCGCCGGATGGAAGCCGTACGAAGGGCCGCTCTCGCTCGTTCGGCCGATGGTCCGCAGTTTCTACCGGCTGGCGGTAGCCCACTATCCCCAGGTCCGCGACAGCCTGCAGCTCGGCTGGATCTTCGATGCCTGCATCGAGGCGCTCGGCGCCGAGCACGCGGCGAAGTTCTTCGATGAGCTTCACGAGGCGCTGCGGCACCGCGACCCTTCGCCCGAGAACAGCCTGCTCAGCGCCGCGCTCACCGCCTATCTCGCGGCACTTGCGGAGCAGCCGCACATCCCGCTCGGCGTCATCTGCGCCGTCGATCGCTACCGCGAATGGGAGCGGATGAATCCGAGCGCGTCGCCCGACGCGCGGCAGGACACGATCTCGCAGCTCGCCGAGCTCTATCGCATCGCCCCCTACGGCGATGCACAGCGGTACTACCTCTTCCGGCAGACCTACTTCGCCACGGCCTCTCCGGAAGTGCGCGAGGCGCTCGACCGGCTCATCGCGAGAAGGCTGCGGGACGGAGGAGCGCTCGCCGGCCATCTCGAGGAGCTCTCGGCCGTCCAGTCGCGGCTCACCGACGCAGCCGATCGCCGCGTCTTCAGTCGGATGATCTTCCCGCACGCGCACAAGGCCCAGCGGCTCGAGCTCCACTCGGTCGGCCATGCCGGCGACACGCGCGTGATCGTTCGATCGGAAGTCCACGACTCGCGGGGCATCCGCTTCATTGCGCGCGACCCGGTCTCCGCGGTCGAGGTCGGGCATCTCTACCGGATGTTCGCCGAGACCGACTACCCGCTCAGGATCGGCGAGAACGATCGCCAGCTCGTGATCACCGATCCCGAGGAGCGCATCGTCGGAGGTCTCTGCTATCGAAAACAGGAGGCCGAGAGCGTCTACGTCGACGGAATCGTCGTCGAGCGGTCGCTCATCAACCGCGGCCTCGGCGGACGCCTGCTCGAAGACTTCTGCGTCCGGATGGCGGCCGACGGCGCCCGGCTCGTGAAGACCAACTTCTTCCTCGGCGGCCTGTTCACGAAACACGGCTTCCAGGTCAGCGACCGCTGGGGAGGACTGGTGAGGTTCCTGGTGGGTTGACGGGGTGGGGGAGAAGGAGAAGTAAGAAGTGTGAAGTGAGAAGTGTGAAAAGGGGGGA
>JBAQWH010000092.1:0-2015 GCA_049298815.1 Thermoanaerobaculia bacterium
GGCAGCGCCTTCGCGACCGCTGCGATCCCCGCAGCGGCGACCGCGCCGGCGCCGATGTACCGCACGTACTTCGACCAGATCTGTCCCGCGCTCAGCGCGCTGATCGGCACCGTCGTCTCGGGGAAGAGCGGGGCGGTGAGTCCGGCACCGACCAGAGCGATGAGCGGCGTCAGGACGATCGCGGAGATGAGGCTCCCGGAAACCATGATGGCCGACTGGCGATAGCCGAGGATGTAGCCGACCGCGAGGAGCGCAGGCGCGATCTCGAGCGCGATCTCCGCCTTCGGAAGGACAGGCAGGTGCATCGCCAGGTCGGAGGGGAGCAGCACGAACGCACCGAGCCCGAGTTTCACTGCCGCGCCGACCGCGAGCCCGATGAAGATCCACTTTCCGCCGCTTCCGACTTTCGCCGTGGTCGCCCGCAGCACTTCGGCGCACGCGGTGCCTTCCGGATAAGGCAGCTCGTCAGCCGAGCGGACGATCAGCAGCCGCCGGAGCGGGATCATCGCCGCGATGCCGAGGTAGCCGCCGAGCAGCGCGAGCAGCGCGACCTGCCAGAACGGAGGGGCCATGCCCCACATGAAGAGCGCCGGAATCGTGAAGATCGTGCCTGACGCGAGCGACGAGCTCGCAGAGCCGATCGTCTGCGACATGTTCGCCTCGAGGAGCACGCCCTGACGGTTCGGCATCAGCTTGAAGAGCGCGACCGTCAGCACTGCGATCGGGATCGAGGTCGAGACCGTGAGGCCGACGCGGAGCCCGAGATACGCATTGGCGGCCCCGAACAGGACGCCGAATCCAAGACCAGCGAGCACTGCCCGCAACGTGAACTCGACGATCGATTCGCGATTCTGATCAACGTTCATGCAGGTCCTTCCGTTCGTCGTGCCGGAGGGCCGGGGAGGGGCAACCGGTCCCTTGCGGCGCGTGCGCGAGGTCCATGCTCCGGCCCCGCGCAATTCGCGCGCTAGTGTAAGGGCTAACGCAACAGAGCCCAGTGTTTCGATGGCCTTCAGCGCGCCGCCAAGGTGCTCCTTCGCTTTGCTCAGCGGCTCCGGTCCGCACGAGCAGAGCGCAGGCATTCTAAACGTCGCGGCGACCGCAGGCTGCAACCAACGGCGCCTTCTGCATTAGTCTCATCCTCGATGAGCGACTTTCCTTCGATCCCTTACGTGCGCGAGCGATCAGGCGAGCAGTCGATGGTCGACGCGGCACGGCACTTCCGCGACACGCTCCTCCTTCGCCGTTCCGTCCGCTCGTTCTCGAGTGAGCCGGTTTCGGACGAGGTGATGGACCTCGCGATCGAGGCCGCGGCATCGGCACCGTCCGGCGCCAACATGCAGCCATGGCAGTTCGTGGTCGTCCGCGATGCCGCGTTGAAGCGCGAGATCCGCGTCGCGGCGGAGAAAGAGGAATACGAGAACTACCACGGACGGATGACCGACGAGTGGCTCCGGGCGCTCGCGCCTCTCGAGACCGACTGGCACAAGGAGTTCCTGGAGGTGGCGCCGGTGCTGATCGTCGTCTTCAAACAGGAGTACGGCGTGGCCAGCGACGGTACGCACGTCCGGCACTACTACGTCAACGAGTCGGTCGGCATCGCGTGCGGGATGCTGCTCGCGGCGCTCAATGCTGCGGGGCTCGCCACCCTGACCCACACGCCGAGCCCAATGGGGTTTCTCCGCGAGATCCTCGGCAGGCCGGCAAACGAGAAGGCCTTCCTCCTGATCCCCGTCGGGCATGCCGCGGACGGATGCAGGGTGCCGGCGATCGCGAAGAGGACGCTGGACGAAGTGCGGATCCGCAAGTAGACCCCCGCCGTGCGCGGCGCGGAGTTCCATGCGAGGACGACTGGCGAACCGAGCCCGCGTCAGCGGGCGACAGACGTTAGACCCCGGCTTCAGGGCGTGTTGCCGAACGTGTGCTTATTAATATGCTGTATTAATGTGTATAATATCGTGCAGGTGGTTACCTCTGCATGATGACCAAGGAAGTCCCTGTACAGAACGCGTTCT
>JBAQWH010000093.1:0-2097 GCA_049298815.1 Thermoanaerobaculia bacterium
AACGGGGGCTTCTCGGCAAGGGCTTGGCGGTCGACCGCGCCGTCGCCAGGCTCTCCCCGAGGACCCCGAGGAACTCAGGGACCGAGGAACCCGAGGGACCCCGAGGAACCCCGAGGAACTCAGGGACCGAGGGACCCGAAGAGCCTACGCCTCGATCTCTTCCCCGTCCTCGATCGGCGGCGGCTCGGGGATCTCGACGACGGTCTCGAGTGGCACGCGCTCGCGCATCCCTTCCGGCGCATACGACGACATGAAGAAGTTCTTCCGATACTTCTCCAGCCGCTTGAAGAGGTGGTGCAGGTCGTAGGTCAGACGCATGACCGTCCGGCGGAGCTTGTACTTCACGCGCCGGAACGCCTCGAGGTCGTCGCCTTTCAGGGTCGGGAAGAACGACTCGATCTCGGCGATGCGCTTGCGCACCTTCTCGAGGTCCTTGTCCTGGATGTTGAGGAAGATCTCTTCCTCGCCGATCAGCATTGGCTCGACGCCGCACATCTGGTCGTCGAACCAGCGCCAGAGCTGCACGAGGTCGATGCGGCGCCCTTTCGAGAGGAAGCGAGTCTCGAGAAGGTCCTGACGGAAGTAGCCGAGGAGCTTGTGGTCGTCCGTCTTGTTGAACTCGTCATCCGAGAGGTTCCGGATGTTCCAGACGGCGAACCGGATGATGTCGTTGCGCGCGCTGCGGAGCTGGCGGAGGACCTCCTCGAGGTGTCTCTGGGGAAGATCCGCGAGCGTCTGCGGCTCGGGCCGGGGGAGGTCGGGCATAACCGGCGAAGAATAACCCACTTCAACGGGCGGCGACGATGGACGAATCCCCGCTCCGGTTGTCGACCATCGACGAATAGGCGCGGACCGCCCCCCTCAGCACTTTCAACTCGACGTATCCGCCGGACACTGGGCGATCCACGGGGAACTGCACGAGCCGCATCGGCGCAAGCTCGACGTCCCTGGCCGAGAGAACGCCACCTCCCGAATCGCGGAGCGTCACGCGCACGGCCCCGTCCCCTTCGGCGAAGAGACCGATGTTCGTCCTGTAATCGGCATTCGACTCGACGTAGACCAGGTGCGCGGTTCCTTCGAATGGATTCAGCGCAGGCACCGCGGTACCGAATGCGCCGGCGTAGATCCGCGCTCGCAGGCCGACGCCGATGCCGGGCGGGACGTGGAAGAGTCCGAGCGTCCCCGGCCTTCCGAATGAGGCCACGGCGTCGCCCGATACCCACGCCATCCCGCGCGATCCGTTCGGTAGCGCAATGCTGGTGCTTTCACCGGTCGCCGCGTTGACGTAGGTAAGCGGATAGCTGTGAACCTGAAGTGCGATTGGATTCTGTACGACGATCAGGTCCGTCCTCCAGGTGGTGCCATTCGCCCCCGCGGCCATGATTGCGGGCAGAGCCACCGACTCCTCGTCGACCACGTACATCGGATCGCCCGAGAAGTCCGTCACGACCGAGGCGTATGCGTAAACGGGATTCGACGACTCCACTTCCACGACGAGGTCCTGGGCCATCGCGTTCGCCGGCACGGCGGCAGGAACCTGCAGGTGCCCGAACGGCGGCACGTCGATGTGGACCTCCCACAGCGGCGGAAGTCCGGCGTCGTCGCGGACCGTGATCCGGACCGCCGCACCGAGGCCGCCCGCATCGGTCACGCCGACATTCGTCCTGAACTGCTCGTCGATCGATGCGTGGTAGAGCGTTGCGTGAGTCGTGGCGGTCGCCGGCCCGATCGACTGACCGGCGGTCCCTCCGCTGTTCGGTGTGTACGTCCGGCTGCTCGCGACCACGTCGCCGATGATCGTGAGTGAACCGCTGCCTGCCGTCGCGAAGACGCTCCTGACGATGTCGTCAACGACCACGAGCTGACCGGGCGCAACCGCGATCTGCACGGCGGAGAAGTCCGACCGGCCATCCCGTCCACTCGGCGTGAACACCAGGGTCACGTTCGACCCGGACGACGCGCGGTTGAGCATCCGCAGCTCGCTGCGGAACTGCGTCGCGTTCACTCCGCTCACGTGAGCGACCACCGGGATCACCTGCGCGCCCGCTTCATTGGGCCGCACCACGAGCGGAGCGCTTCCCTCGAACCGGAGGATCA
>JBAQWH010000094.1:0-3959 GCA_049298815.1 Thermoanaerobaculia bacterium
GTCTGACACTCCGGACAGGTCAACTTCTCTGGTGTTGCCACTCAATTCCTCCTCATGACGGCGCCGGCGCCGCCGCCTCATCCATTGCCTGTGCCGCGCCAGCGGGCCCTGTATCCCCGCACGTCGACGTGCAGAAACGGTCCGTGGCCACAACATGCCGAATAAACGCCAACGCCACCGACGAGTCCCGGGTGCTTCCGTTCGACGGCCTCGGCAGCACGGCCCATCATCTCCGCGTCGCGCGTGTCGACACGCCCGTCGCGGTTGATGTCGTCCATGTTGCCGTTGCGGTCATTGTCGACGAAGACGTCGGCACCATCACCGTACATGTGACGGCTGAGATTCGCACGGCCTTCCGTGTTCCCGCCGCTGTGGTTGTAGCGAGGCGTGCGGAAACCGCTCATGACCGTGACGTGCCTGACGTCGACCCCCTCATTCTCGAGCTCCTGGAGAGTGAGCTCGAGCTTGTCGATGAGCTTGGGGTCGAGCAGCAGGTACTTCGGCCAGACGTTCCCCTGGTCCTTGGTGAGGAAGTCGCGCAGCCGGAAGTGCTCGGAGACGTAGGTGCCTTCGTTTTCGCGCGTCACTTCGATGAATCCGCCAGGAGGAGCGTAGCGTTCGGAACGCGGCTTGCCCCCGTCTTCCCACGGCCAGGTCCCCAGATAGTACGTCCCGATCTTGCCGCCGCGCTTCTGCGAGATCGGCACGAGTGTGATGATGTTGATGTCGTCGATCGCGCGCCGCACCTTCCCCATCTCGACCGCGAACTTGTAGATGCCGGGCCGCGACGGCGCCGCGAAGTCAGGCGAGACCTCCGTCTGCTCCCCCTGACTCAGGACCGCATCCGCATCGCCGGGCGCTTCTGGAACGACGGGTGTTCCGGGAAGCACCGGAGCGAACTTCACTTCGCCGCTCTCTCCACGGAGGGGATGCAGGAAACCGAGCATCGCATCGGTGAGGTACGGGGTCGTCGCCGCAGGGTCAGGACCGAGAATCCGGTCCGTGATCCGGGTAACGGGACCCGGCGCCGCCACGGTCACCGGAGCGCCGAACGTCGCCGCGTGCTGGATGCGACGGAGCTCGACGATCGCCCCCACCCACGCGGTCGCGTAGAGCAGCACGACGACGACCAGGCTCCAGTTGAAGATGTGCTCCTGCCGCGCCGTCGCCAGCCCGCGGTGAATCCTGTGCCGTCTCTGCTGAGACGGGAACAGGGAGGCTCCTCTCTCGTTCACGGAACGGGAAACTTCACGCTCCGTGCCGGGCTCCCACTCCGCTAGGGAAAATACCCCTTCGGGATCCGGAGCTGGTGGCCGGCCTTCGACTCGACTCGCAACGGCCGCCACTGATCGGGGACCCCCGCGTCGGAGTGGAACACGAGCTGGTATTGCCTCGCGAGCTCGTTCGCGATCCGTGCGTAGACGCCCGGAAGCTCGCGCTCCTTGTTGATGATGAAGTACGTCGCGCCGGTCTCTTCGGCGATGCGCCCGAGTCGTCGCGCCTGCAGCCGGCCGACTCCGAGCCGCATGAGCCGCGCAAGCGACGTGTTCTTCACGATCGGATACACCGGAACGCCTGCGTACCGCGCGTAGTGCACGAGGTGCTCGAGCTTGAACCGGCTCCCCTGGTCCACGCCGTCGGTGAGCACGATCAGGGCGTGCCGTCCCGGCATCTTCTGCAGCTCGAACAGCATCTCGACGACGCTGTCGAAGAGGTGGGTCTCGCCGATCGGCTGCACCCTGTCGACCGCCTGCGCGACACTGTTCCAGTCGTTGGTGTAGCCGGTGAGCCAGAAGGTCCGCTGATGGAACCCGACGACGGCGATACGGTCCTGCCGCCGGAGGATCGACTTCGCGAACTGCTTGGCCGCCTCCTTCACGACCGGCAGCTCCTCGAGCATGCTCTCGGAGTAGTCGATGAGGAGGATCACGTTGAGCGGCTGGCTCGAGGCCGGCACGAGGGCCTCGATCTTCCGGGGCATCCCGCTGTCGAACAGGGTGAGGTCCTGCAGCCTCAACGCGGCCGGCCCCTTCGCGATCGAGACCGGAATCTGCTGCATCGCGACGTCGATCTCGTCGCTGACCCGGTCGCCGAAGAACGCGACGTCGTTCGCCTCGCTCCCGTCCGCTGCCCGCGCGACGACGCGCGCGTAGGCGGCCCCTTCGTGTGCGGCCCCCTCCACCACGGCCGTGTACGGCGGGATCGCGTCCGCACCGATCATCGTCTCGCCGACGTAGAACTCGACGGTCCTGACCGACACCTCCCGCGGATAGGTGACGCTCGCCGCGAGCTCGAAACGCTCGGCGGAGACCGAGGGCGGCGCGGACAGCCTCACGCGGAACGGCGGACGCGGATCGTTGATCACCATGTCGTCTTCACCGACCACGCTGCCGGCCGCGTCATACCCCACGGCGCGGACGCGAAGGCGTCGCACGTAGAGTCCGAGGTTCACCTGAGCCGTCAGCACCTGACCCTGGCCCTCCGCCCACTTCACGCCGTTGATCAGGATCTCGAGGCGTTCAACCGGCGCGGTGGCGACCACCGGGACGTACATCATCCCGGTCGAGAGCCCCGTCGGCTTCTCGGTGATCCGCACCGTCTGCGCGGACGCAGAAAGGCCGGCAAGCAGGGTGGCAAGGACGCAGAGGGTGGTGCGCAGCGCGCTGGACGGGGTCACGAGACGTGCAAACAGCAACCCCGTGCGATGTCATCCGCCGCCGCCAGGGCCTCCTTCACCCTTCACCTTTCCGCGACACGACCAACAGCCAGTGATCCCCTTTCGGAATTGCCGACTGCCGCTTCGCCTCCATCGGCGGGTAAGGCGGCTCGAGCGGGAGGTCGAGGCTCGGCCACGCCCCGCGGCGATTTTCGGAGCTCTCATTTTGCTGATGCCACCTTGCGCGTGGACGAGCGCCTCGTCGTCCGCGCGGCGTCGAGTACCGATCGGAGCTCGAACCGCCGCTTTCCGAGCACCGGCTTCCAGAGATCGCCTTTCTCGCGGAGACGGGCGAGCGCGTTGTCGATCCGGAAGTCGTCGATCCTCACGCCCGCCTCGACCTCCTCCCAGGTGACCGGCATCGACGCCCACGAGGTCGGCCGCACCGAGTAGATCGACGCGAGCGTCCGCCCCCAGGCGTTCTGGTTGTAGTCGACGAGGACGCGGCCGTGCGGACGCTTCACCTTCCGGTACTCAGCCGTGATGACCTCCGGGTGTCGCATCTCGAGCTGGAGGGCGATCGCCTTCGCGAACGTCCAGACCTCCTTCTGCAGAGGCCCGCGCACGATCGGGATGTAGACGTGGATCCCCTTCGAGCCGGTGGTCTTCGCGTAGGTCGGGATCTTCACCGTTGCGAGAAGGTCGCGAACGTGCAGGGCAACCTCGCGCACCTGGTCGAAGTCGGCGCCCGGCCCCGGATCGAGGTCGAAATGGAGGAAGTCGGGACGGTCCCAGTCGTCGCAGCGCGCGTACCAGGGGTTGAGGTCGATGCAGCCGAGGTTGATCAGCCAGAGCAGCGACGGCAGGTCCTGGACGATCGGGAAGCTCACGAGGCCGGCGTCGTGCGGAATCTCGCAGGTCTCGATCCAGTCGGGCCGCGGCGACGGCGCCCGCTTCATGTAGAAGAAGTCGCCCTCCGCGCCGTTGGGGTAGCGCTTCATCACCATCGCCCGGTCGGCCACATGTGGCAGCAGCCACGGCGAGACGTCCGCGTAGTACTGGAGCAGGTCGCGCTTGGTGATCCCGAGCGCCTTCCAGAACGGCTTCCGAAGATTCGTCAGCCGAACCTCGCGCCTGCCAAACGACAGCACGGCCTCGAGCTCATCCGGAATCACGATCGACGTCGCGGGCATGCGGGGGTGGAAAGCAGTGTACGCGCCAGAGGAGGGGTGCGCTCTCCGCAGGAAGGCTCTCCGCAGGAAGGCGCTCCGCAGGAAGGCGCTCCGCAGGAAGGCGCTCCGCA
>JBAQWH010000095.1:0-10743 GCA_049298815.1 Thermoanaerobaculia bacterium
CGGCGGCGCCGGCCAGCACCACGCGGAACTTCGTCCCGCGCGGCACCACGGCGATCTCGCCGGGCGCCACTTCGAGGATGCCCATCTCGGTATGAAGCACGATCGCGCCACGCTCCGGCACGAGAAGCAGCTCGCCGTCCGCATCGTAGAAGAAGCGGTCGGTCATCGAGCGATTCGCCGCGTAGATGTGGATCCCGACGCCGCCGCCGGTCAGCGAATCGCCGTTCCCCGCGATCGTGACCAGCCCCTCGACGAAGTCGGTCGGCTCGGACGGAATCGGCATCGGATCCCAACGCAGCTGCGTCGGAGGCGTCACCGCCTCGTCGAACGGCGAACCGCGCAGCAGCCGCATCTCCGCCGGCGCGAACGGCTCGTGCAGCACGCTCGGCCGGATGCGGTAGAGCCAGCTCCGCTTCTGCGCCGCACGCGGGACCGTGAAGGCCGAGCCGCTGAACTGCTCCGCGTACAGCCCCATCGCAACCTTCTGCGGCGAGTTCTGCCCGACCGGAAGTGCACCTGCGATCGCCTCGGTGGCGAATTCGTTGCCGAAGCCCGTTTGGTAGTTCATGAAGTCAGTCGTCAGTCGTTAGTCGTTAGTCGTTAGTGAGACGAATGAAACATGCGTGGTCGCTCGTCGTGGCCGGTCGTCAATCTACTAACGACTAACGACTAACCACTAACGACTAACGCTCACAGGTTTCCCCGGCGCTCCTGCTCGCGCTCGATCGACTCGAAGAGAGCCCGGAAGTTCCCCTTGCCGAAGCCGCGGCTGCCTTTGCGCTGGATGATCTCGAAGAAGACGGTCGGGCGGTCCTGGACCGGCTTGGTGAAGATCTGGAGGAGGTAGCCTTCCTGGTCGCGGTCGACGAGGATGCCGAGCGCGCGCAGCTCGTCGAGCGACTCGTCGATCGGGCCGACGCGCGACGGCAGCTCCTGGTAGTACGAGTCGGGAACCGTGAGGAACTCGACGCCGTTGTCGCGCAGCGCGCCCACGGTCTTGACGACGTCGCCGCAGAGCAGCGCGACGTGCTGCACGCCCGGCCCGCGATAGGCCTCGAGGTACTCGTCGATCTGGCTCTTCTTCTTGCCGGCGGCCGGCTCGTTGATCGGGAACTTGACGACGTGCGCGTCGTCGGACATCACGATCGACATCAGCGCCGAGTACTCGGTCGAGATGTCCTTGTCGTCGAAGGTGATGTAGCGCGAGAAGCCCATGACCTTGCTGTACCACTCGGCCCAGTGATTCATCCGGCCGAGCTCGACGTTGCCGACCATGTGATCGACGGCCGCGAGGCCGACAGGCTCTCCCGCCACTTCGGCGGCGATGTAGCCCGGCAGGAACGCCCCCTCGTAGCCGCTGTGCGAGATGAAGGAGTGGATCGTGTCGCCGTAGGTCTTGATCGACGCCCGGCGGACCGTCCCGCTCGCGTCTTTCATGTCGTACGGCTCGACCGCCGGCTCTGCACCGCGCCGGACCGCCTCGTGGAACGCGTAATCGGCATCCTCGCAGAGGAGCGCGATGTCGCGGACCCCGTCACCATGCACCCGGATGTGCTCGACAGCCGGATGCGCCGGGTCGAACGGACTCGTGATCACGAAGCGGACCTTCCCCTGGCCGAGCACGTACGAGGCGGCGTCACGGTTGCCCGTCTCGAGCCCGCGGTACGCGACCTGGGAGAAGCCGAACGCCTTGCGGTAGAAGTACGCGGACTGTTTCGCGTTGCCCACCCAGAACTCCACGTGATGGATCCGCTTGAGCTTGAGCGGGTTTCCGCCGCTCTCGGCAACCTCGCGCAGAGAAAGTCCGCGCTCCGTCGATACGGTCATTGAAGCCTCCCAGTGAGTGGTTTGTGGTGTGTATCACACCACGCGGCGCCGATCGATTCCCGCTGGGGTCTCGTGAGTCCCTCGGTCCCGTGAGTCCCTCGGTCCCTCGGGGTTCCTCGGGGTTCCTCGGGGTTCCTTCAAAAGGACCCGCACGTTCCCGAGGGACCGAGGGACTCAGGGACTCAGGGACCGCGCGACCCATCGCTCCGGCATATCACTGCCATAATCCACGTTGATCAGGGCTCATGTTCGACAAACTGCACGAAGAATGTGGTGTGTTCGGCGTCCTCGGGCACAAGGACGCGGCGAACCTCACCTACCTCGGGCTGTACGCCCTGCAGCACCGCGGCCAGGAGAGCGCCGGGATCGCCTCGACCGCCCCTGACGGGCGGATCGTCTCCGAGAGGGAGATGGGCCACGTCGCCGAGGTCTTCACGCAGGAGCGCCTCGCGCGCCTTCCCGGCGACAGCGCAGTCGGACATGTCCGCTACTCGACCGCGGGTGGCTCGATGCTGTGCAACGCGCAGCCGATCGTCGCGTCGACCAGCAAGGGGCAGGTCGCCCTCGCGCACAACGGCAACCTCGTCAACGGAGCCGAGCTCAGGCGGACCCTCGAGGCCGAAGGGGCGATCTTCAACTCGATGTCGGACACCGAAGCGCTGGTCCACCTGATCGCGCGCTCCCGGACGGCCGACGTCGAGGCCGCGTTCGTCGATGCCCTCTCACAGGCGCGCGGCGCCTACGCGCTGGCGCTCCTCTCCGGAGGCAAGCTCTACGCGGCCCGCGACCCGTACGGCTTCCGTCCGCTCGTCATCGGCCGGCTCGACGGCGCCCTCATCCTGTCGTCCGAGACCTGCGCCTTCGACCTCATCGGCGCCGAGACGGTGCGCGAAGTCGCGGCGGGCGAGATCCTCGTGCTCGAGCAGACCGGGAGCGGGCCGACGATCCGCGTCATCCAGCACCAGAAGGCCGAGCGCGAAGCCCGCTGCATCTTCGAGCACGTCTACTTCGCGCGCCCCGACTCCTCGGTCTTCGGCAACAACGTCGCCGAGGTGAGGAAGCGGCTCGGCGCCCAACTCGCACGCGAGTACCCGGCCGACGCCGACATCGTCGTTCCGGTCCCCGACTCGGGCGTCTTTGCCGCGCTCGGCTACGCGCAGGAGTCTGGCATCCCGTTCCAGTTCGGTCTCGTGCGCAACCACTACGTCGGCCGCACGTTCATCGAGCCGGAGCAGGGCATCCGGCACTTCGGCGTGAAGGTGAAGCTCAACCCGGTGCGCGAGCTGATCGTCGGCAAGCGGGTCATCCTGGTCGACGACTCGATCGTTCGCGGGACTACCTCGAAGAAGATCGTCCGGATGATCAAGGACGTCGGGGCGAAGGAGGTCCACATGCGGATCTCGTCGCCGCCGACCGGATGGCCCTGCTACTACGGGATCGACACGCCGGAGCGGCGCGACCTGATCGCCAGCTCGAAATCGGTCGATGCGATCCGCTCGTTCATCGAGGCGGATTCGCTCGGCTACCTCTCGGAAGAGGGACTGCTCGAGGGTGTCAGGAACGGTGACGACCCGTCGCGGCTCTACTGCACGGCGTGCTTCACCGGGCGCTATCCGGTGGAGCTCGGTGAGGGCCAGGCCTCGGGCCCCGCCGGCGCCTGCGGCACCGCGCCGCGGATTCCCTGAAACCGACTGGCGCTCCGTTCCTCCGCGCCATGAGCGCTCAACCCCTGTGCCCGTCAACGCTCACGGAAGCGGTCGCTGCCACGCGCTCCGTGCGGCATTTGTCACATCGCCGCCGTGGCCCGCCCCGTACAATTCCGACTCCCCCGGCGCCTCTGGGGCCAACCTGCGGCTGAGGTCCTCTCGCCGTCGCCCCTTCGCACCGGAGTTCCTGACTAGGAGTCCTTATGTGGCACAACTGGAAAGAACGCGCTGTCGGCGCCGATGACGTCATCAAGCACCTCAGCAGCGGAATGAAGGTCTTCATTCACGGTGCGGCGGCCACTCCCCGTCCGCTCATCGAGGCGCTCCCCCGGCGGACCGACCTCGAGGACGTGACCACCTACCACATTCATCTGGAGGGCTCGGTCGACTTCGCCGGACCCGAGTGCGAGGGCCGTTACCGTCCGACTTCGCTTTTCACCGGGAAGACGATGCGCGACCCGGTCAACGAGGGGCGTGCGGACCACATCCCGGTCTTCCTCTCAGACATCCCGACGCTGTTCTCGACGCGACGGATTCCGCTCGACGCGGCGATCCTTCAGCTCTCACCGCCCGACCGCCACGGGTACTGCACGCTCGGCACCTCGGTCGACTGCGCCGTCGCCGCGGCGCGCTCGTCGCGGATCATCCTGGCCGAGATCAACGAGCAGATGCCGCGCACGCACGGCAACACGATCGTGCACATGAACCAGATCAAGGCATTCATGCACACCGACCGGCCCCTCCCGTCTCATGCGCCGGCAGAGGGGAACGAGGTCGAGAGCGAGATCGGGCGTCACATCGCGCCGCTGATCCCCGATGGTGGCACCCTGCAGATGGGCATCGGCGGCATCCCCGAGGCGGTGCTCTCCCGCCTGTTCGACAAGCACGACCTCGGCATCCACACCGAGATGTTCTCGGACCGCGTCATCGACCTCGTCGAGGCGGGCGTCATCAACAACCGCCGGAAAAAGGTCCACCCGGGCCGCATCACCACGAGCTTCGTCATGGGCTCGAAGCGGCTCTACGACTTCGTCGACGATAACCCGTTCGTCGAGTTCTACGCGGCCGACCACACCAACGACACGGCCGTCATCCGGAAGAACGAGAACGTCGTCGCGATGAACTCGGCCATCGAGGTGGACCTCTCGGGCCAGGTCGTCGCCGACTCGATCGGCTTCCGGATGTTCAGCGGCATCGGCGGTCAGATGGACTTCATGCGCGGCGCGGCCCTCTCCCCGGGCGGCGTGCCGATCATCGCCCTTCCGGCGACCGCCGCGAAAGGAACGGTCTCGCGCATCGTTCCGTCGATCAAGCAGGGCGCAGGCGTCGTCACGACCCGCGGCCACGTGCACTGGCTGGTCACCGAGTTCGGCGCCGTCGACCTGTGGGGCAAGTCGCTCCGCGAGCGCGCCGACCTGCTGATCTCGATCGCGCATCCCGATTTCCGGGCCGAGCTCCGGCGCGAGATCGTCAACGTCCGCCGCTTCTCGTTCGCGACGGCCTAGCTCTCACCACTCTCGCAAGACTTCGAAAGGACGGGCTCCGGCCCGTCCTTTCGTTTGTGCCTTACCGCGCTGCAACGACCGTCACAGTCGGGTCGAGCACGTACGTCTCCCCGTCGGCGGCGATCTTCACGGAGTACTTGTAGGACTTAGCCGCAGCTCCCGCCTTCGGGCTCGCGGTGCAGTAGCCGGAACCCTCCCTGCAGGTCACCTCGAAAGCGCCCGGGTCGTCGAAGACGATCGTCAGGTTGCCCCGGTTGGTGCGGGTGAACCACTGCACCGTGCTGCCGTGTGCGACCTCGACCGGCTCCGGATGGACGCGCAAATCGCGCAGATCCGAGTCGTCCACGCAGACCACCGGTGCACGTACGTCCGCCCGCCCGGCCGGGCAGGGCTTCTCTGCTGCACCGGTGGGCGGAGCCACCGTCTGACACGCTGCGAACGCGGCCAGGGCGGCCAGCAGAACCATTCCGCGTACCTCGAACTGCTTCATCTGCACTCCTCCGAATCTCGTCAATGCGATGCGGACCGCCGCCGGCCGGGGCTGCTCGAGAGCGACGTCATCGGCACCGGCGCCGAGCCTCCGTTGTGGAGCCAGAGGTCCCAGATCGCCCGCCCCCAGTCGCGTACGCTCGTGAAATAGGGATCGGTCTGCGCGATGTATGCCTGCGCCTCGCCCGACGGAGCGGGAGAGGTGAGCGTCCGGGCAGTCCCGTTGATCTCGTCGCGCAGGAACTCCACGTACTCCCTCGAGGTCGTCTGGTAGTACAGCGTCGCGGTCCAGCGCACGGTCCCCGCGGGGAGGGAGAACGCGACGTCGTCCCATCCGCCCTCGTACTCGGCGGGGGTGAAGAGGTCCGGCGCGTCGGCGCCATTCTTCCTCGGCAGCGCGAGACGCTCGGCCGCGAGCGCGAGGTCGAACCCGCGCGGCGGGATCCGATTGTCCTTCGCGCGGTCGGTGACCAGGACGAAGTGGAACGTGTCGCTCTCGCCGGTGACGGAACTGCTCATCTTCGCCTCGTACACGAGGTCGTCGCGCGTACGCACGAGCTGCCCTCCCGCGACGTGCTCCACGTTCCCGGACGCATCCAGCCGCGTCTCGAGCGGGACGTACGGGTTGATCTCGCCGGTCAGCGCGCCTCCACCGTCGAAGAACTTCACGTTGAGCCACATCCGGCGTCCCTCGGGGAAGCCGGAGATCAGCTTGTGCCCCGTGTGGTTCACGATGCGCAGCGTCACCTCGCTCCCGACTTTCGACACCAGGACGAGGTCGGCTGCACGGGTGAGCTGGTCGAGCGCGCGCCGGCTGCCGTCCTGCAGCGCCGCGCCGCTCCCCTGCAGCCCATCGGCCTCCACCCGGGCGCCGGGATACCTGCTGCCCGAGAGGATCGCGTAGTTGTAGGGATCATAGGCGCTCGACGTCTTGTCGGCCGAGGCGAGGATCGAGAGGACCCAGGCGTTGCCGCCCGACAGGTCGTGCAGCGCGAGATCGCTCCTCGGCTTCATCGGAAGCTGGCTCGCGTAGCCGGTCACGCGCGGCATGTGGCAGTCCTGACAGGTCGCGACGAACTTCGCGCCGATCTTCGCCGCCGGCACCGCCCCTTCCCGCCCGTAGATGCTCGCCATGAACTCGCTGAAGGTCCGCTCGAGATGGAAGTACGCCGCAGCCCCTCGCTGCTCGGGCATTCCGGCCGAAGCGGCGTTCGCCATCGCGGCATTCGAGACGTCGTGGCACGATCCGCAGAACGCACGGCTCCGGTGGAACCGCGAGTAGAGGACCGGATGCAGCGGCATCGCGTCCCACCGCGGGCCGCGCATCACGCTCTGAGGGTCGACGACGTACTGACCGCTCGTCGCCTCGACGTAGCCGGCAAACGTGCTGGCGTAGAGGCGCGGCAGGTTCCTGGCCGGATCGAAGTAAACGCTGCCGTCGAAGAGACGCAGAGGCGTGAGGACCTGAAGGTCGGCCGCGGACGTCCTCGCCGCTTCGCTCGCGGCACTGCTCCCGGGCGCGTCGGACGGGACGCCAGGCTGCCCCAGCCCGCGCATCGGGTCGACCACCCGGTGGCAGAGGTCGCAGGAGACGCCCGCCATGTCTTCCTGGATGAGCTTCGTTCCGTTCGGCGGGTCTGCGCGTCCCGCGAGCCAGCCGGTCGGCATGTGGCAGCGGAGACAGAGGCTCCCTGCGTTCGGATTTCCGAGGAGCCAGATCGAATCCTGAAGCGCGGCCGCGAACGCCGCCGTGAACAACGGGTCGCGCGACGCCTGCCCCATCATCGAGCCTTTCCAGTTGTGTCCGGGCTCGACGCGTTTGTCATAGTCGCCGTGGCAGTTGATGCACCACGAAGGTGACTCGAGCTTCACACTCCCCGGCTGGGACCCCGGCATGAACACCCGGCGGTCCTGATGCACCGGGACCGGGTCCCACGCGAACGCGGCCGGAACCGCGAGCGTGAGCAGCATCGAGAGCATGACGAAAAGGGGCATGGATTGGTTTCGAGTGGTCGGTGGCCAGTGGCCAGTGGTCAGTGGCCAGTGGTCAGTGGTCAGTGGTCAGTGGCCAGTGGTCAGTGGTCAGTGGTCAGTGGCCAGTGGCCAGTGGCCAGTGGCCAGTGGCCAGTGACCAGTCATCATTCTTTGATCGCGCGCGTCCAGTGATCGACGTCTTCGGCCTTCATCGTACCCTGCGGCTCCAGCCTCGCATCGAGGAAGCCCCACTCGTGCACATCGACCAGGTACTGCGCACGCGACGTCAGCGTCCCGTTGCAGATCTTCGCTTCGGGGCTCCGGTCGTTGAGCTCCCGCGCGAACCTGGCGAGCAGTTCCTCGACGACCTGGCGTGGGATGCGATGCCTTTCGCTCGGGTAGACGAACCCGAACTTCACGATCTGCATGAAGAGAATCCGCCAGTGATCGCCGAAGCGCTTGATGAGCCGATCCCAGTCGAGCCGCTTGCCGGTCCGCAGCAGCAGGTGCATTACGTCGTGCCCGTCGTAACGCTCCCTCTCCATCACGTACGACTTCGACCAGATCATCTCCTCGGGGGCCGCGAGCCGGACCGGCACGCCGAAGATCTTCCCCTCGACCGAGTGCTCGATCCACTCGTCGTCGACCGCCGCCTCCCCGTTGCCGCCGGAGAAGATGAGGTCCATGAAGGCCGTCCCCTTGTGGATCTTGCCGAGCCAGTGGGGGAACTTCAGCTCGGTCTCGTAGCCTTCGCGCGTCAGGACCGCTTCGAAGCGCGGGTAATCGCTTCGCTTGAGGAAAAGGTCGAAGTCCTTCGTCTCGCGCGCGATGCCGGTGTAGCGGTAGTACGCATGCGTGCCGCCGACGAGGAACGGGAGCCCTTCCCGATTGAAGAGCTCGATCGTGCCGCGGTAGAACTCGAGCTTCTCGGGATGGAGCTCCGGGACCTCGCCGCGGCGCTCGAGCTTGAATTGTCTGGGGGTCGTCGCCATAGCTCTCCTGCCGGCTCAGCAGTGAGGCGAATGGCGTGCCAGAGGGTGACCGAATAGGACAATAGGACCGATAGGACCAATAGGACCTATGGGACCTATGGGACCTATGGGACCCGCCCACCCGGTAGGACGCGCAGCATCTGCCTCAACTCCTATTTGGGAGGGCGGGGTCCTATTGGTCCTATTCGTCCTATCGGTCCTATTGTCCTATTCGGTCGTCCCCACGAGCTCCAGCAGCGCCTTCCCGAGGTCCGTGTTGTCGATCAGCCCTTCGAACCGCTCGGAGCCGGGGCCGAAGGCGAAGACCGGGACGAACGCGGCGGTGTGGCCCTTGTTGCTCCAGACGAACACGAGCTGCTCGTTCTTCACGTCGAGGGTGAGGCCGCCAGTCTCGTGGTCGCCAGTGACGATTACGAGAACGTTGCCGCGCGTCCGAGCGAACTCGAGGGCAACCCCGACCGTCTCGTCGAGCGACACCATCGCCTTCTTGAACTCGTCGGTGAGGTTGTTGTGGCCCGTGCCGTCGGTCCCTTCGTGCTCGAGCAGGAGGAAGAAGCCGTCGGGATCGCGGCTCAGCCGCTCGATCGCCCACGAGGCGAGCACCGGCAGCGGGGCTTCCGCCGCGTCCATTTCGTTCTTCGCCATCGGAAATACCGCGAGTACGCGGTCGCCCTTCGCAGTCACGAGCGCGTCCCGCGTGGTGACGAGTGTGACGTTTGATGAAGCCACGACACCCGCGAGCTCCGGCCTCCCTTCGACACCGAACCACTCGGCACCACCGCCGGCGATCAGGTCGATTCCGCTGCCGAGGAACGCCTGGACGATTGGAAGCACGTCATAACGGCTCTTGTGGTGCGCGACGAACGATGCGGGCGTCGCATCCCAGAAGGCGCCGGTGGTCACGGTACCGGTGGCGCGCCCAGCGGCCTCGGCGGCCTCAACGACGTTGCGGACCGGCGTTCCGTTCGCGTCGACGCCGACGGTCCGGTTCACCGCCTTCACTCCCGTCGCCATCGCGGTTGCAGCTGCGGCCGAGTCGGTGACGAGCGAGCTCGCGGAGTGCGTCGTCATCAGTCCCGCGACCGGCATCCGTCCGACCTGAAACTCGCTGCCGCGGAGAAGCTTCGCCGCCGTCACGTGCGCGACACCAACGCCGTCCCCGACGATGAGGATCACGCTTTTCGGACGGGTGGAGATGGTCTCGGCCCGTGCCGGAGACGGAGCCGATGCGCAGCCGATAGTCAGGAGAGCGGCGAGCGGAACGAGGAAGCGGATCATGGCCGGATCATACCGGGCACGCCCCGAGTTCGGACGTGACGAAGGAGTGCAGTCGATGTGAAGATCGGGAGGCCGGAGAGGGTCGGCGGCGAGTCTCCCCGCCGCCGGAAACCCACCTCAGCAGCAGGAGCTCTTCGGAGCGCAGCAGGCCGCGTTCGCGGCCGGCTTCCTCGCCCGGACGAACGCACTCATGAACGAGCCGTCGATCTCCTTCGGCAGGGTCGACACATCGATGCCTGCGCCGGTGAGGAACGAGGTCGCGTCCGCGAGGGTGTAGACCCGGGTCGGCTCGATGTCGATCGAGTCGAACCCTGCCGCGAGCAGCAGCTCGCGATACTCGTTCTGCTCGAGCGCCCCCGCCACGCAGCCGATCCACAGCTCGATGTTGCGCCGGACCTCGTCGGGGACTTCCCCCTTCCGCACGACGTCGGAGACGGCGAACCGCCCGCCCGGCTTCAGCACCCGGAGCGCCTCGCGCAGAACGCGCGGCTTGTCCGCCGAGAGATTGATGACGCAGTTCGAGATGATGACGTCCACCGAAGCGTCCGGCAGCGGGATGTTCTCGATCTCTCCCCGGAGGAACTCGACGTTCTGCACGCCGGCCTTCCGCTGGTTCTCCCGTGCGAGCGCGAGCATGTCGTCGGTCATGTCGAGACCGTACGCCTTGCCGGTCGGGCCGACGCGCCGCGCGGAGAGGAGCACGTCGATGCCGCCCCCCGACCCGAGGTCGAGAACGACCTCACCCTCGCGAAGCTCCGCGAGCGCGGTGGGGTTGCCGCAGCCGAGGGACGCCAGCACCGCCCCTTCCGGGACCTCGGCGATCTCTCCGTCACCGTAGAGGTTCGAGGTGATCGGATCGCCGCACTGGCTGGTGGTCGAGCAACAGCCCGCCTTGCCCGAAGCCGCCTCGCGGGCAGCCTGTCCGTACTTTTCCTTGATCGCGTCCTGAATGGTAGGCATCGTCGTCTCCTC
>JBAQWH010000096.1:0-7111 GCA_049298815.1 Thermoanaerobaculia bacterium
CGAGCGTCTCGACCGCCGCTCGCTCCCAGCGGAACTGCTTCACCCGCTCGCCGCCCTTCGCGATCAGCGACTCGCGCAGCCCCGGTTCCGACAGCAGCCGGCGCAGCTGCCGCTCGAGCTCGGCCGATGACGCCGGCTCGAAGAACAGCGCCGCATCTCCTCCGACCTCGGGCAGCGACGACGACCGCGCGGCGATCACCGGCACGCCGTGCCCCATCGCCTCGAGCATTGGAAAGCCGAAGCCTTCGTAGATCGACGGAAAGACGAAGGCTTCCGCGCGCTCGTAGACGGTCGCGAGCTGAGCCGCCGGGAGGTAGTCGAGATGGACGATGCCGCGGCCGCGAAGCCGTGCGACCATCGCCTCGGACTTCCAGCCGATCCGTCCGACGACGACCAGCGAGCCGCCGTAAGTGCCGTCGTCGCGAAGGCGCTCGAAGGCGTCGACCAGGACGCCGAGGTTCTTGCGCGGCTCGACCGTCGAGACGAAGAGGAGGTAGCGTTCCGGCAGTCCGTCGATCGGCGCCGACGCGGGCGGCGCGCCGAGGCCGGAGAGGACGGTGACCGCGCGCCGCGGGTCGATCGAATAGAAACGGAGGAGGTCCTGCCGCGTCGACTCCGAGACGCAGATCACCGCGTCTGCGGCGGCGACCTCCCGAAGCATCTGCGCGTCGAGGTTGTGGAGCGTCTCCTTCTGGAGGAGCTCGGGGAAGCGCTTGTACGTGAGGTCGTGCACCGTCACGACGCGCCGCTTCGCCACCGACGAATGCAGCCGCGGCAGGAAGTAGTTCGCGCCGAACATGACGTCGCAGTCGAGCATCGCGAGCCAGGCCACGTACGCCCCCGCGGTCGCCGGCCGCGACAGCCGGGAGTACGGCAGGTCGCGCAGGTCGAACGTGCAGTAGGTGGCGTTCGGGGGGAGGTCGGCGTGGAGATGTGGTCCGTCGTTCGTGACGCGGGCGTCGCCGAAGAGATAGAGCTCGACATCCTCCGCCTTCGCGAGCTCGTGGAGAAGGTAGTAGAGGTACCAGCCCACACCGGTCAGCGGCTCGTAGAACGGACGGATGTCGACGCCGATCCGCAGCCTGCGCTCGCGTGCGGCTGCCGTCCTCCATCCGCGTCGCAGCCGATCGGCCGCCGCATGGCGTAGAGTGTGAACGATGACCCTCAGCGTGGGGAGCAGAGACATCGGACGCGGATAGTAGCAGGTGCGAAAACTCGTCCTGAACGTTGCCGCCGTGGCGGTTGTGATTGCAGCGCTCGCGGCGTATCTCGCTGTGACCGCGCGGCACGCTCCGCGTGCATTCAAAGCCCCGCTCTCACCCGCCGAGGCCGCTCTGCTCGCACGGGTCCCCGCGGACGCGGAAGCCTTCGCCTTCATTCCGGGAGTCGCGAGGATCGAGCGGGAGCTGCTCGAGAATCCGGTGACCCGCGTGCCGTTCGAGGAGTGGGTCGCCGTGAACGACATCCCGCGGCCCTGGATGCTCGGCGATGCGGATGCGGTGACCTGGCGTTCCGGCGGTACCCGCGGACTTGCGTTCCGCCTCGACCCGGTCCGGAGGGTGCTCGTTCGCGCCTGGCTGCTTTTCACCGACACGAGCGTGACGGCGGAGGGCGATCTTTTCCTGGTCAACGCCCCTCCGTCTCCCGGCCTCACTTCCGAGCAGATCGAGCAGGTCGTCCGTCTCGCCTCGCAGCTCCCAGCCGCCGACGCGATGGTGGTGCAGTTCGCCGGATCGAAGGGAGCCTTTCCTCCGATCGGCAGGCCGGCGGTCAGCTCGGTGAGCGTGACGTCCGCGGAGATCGTGATCGTCTCGCGCGCGGCGTCGGAGTCGGCGTCGGCGCATCCCCCGCTGGAAGCGCGCCTCCCGCGAAACGCGCTGCTGTCGGTCGCCTTCGCCGAACCACCCAGAATCCTGCGCGACGTGAAGCGGCTGGTTCGATCCGACATCGAGGCGCTGATGAAGGGCGGAGGGGCGATCGCGCTCTACGACGTCGACACCGGGACGCTCCTGCCGAAGCCCGAAGCGGTGATCTCGCTGCCGGTCCGGCGGGAGCAGAGTGCGGCAGCGGCCGACCTCGTCCAGCTGGCGCACCTCGTCGGGGAAACACGGCAGACCGACACCGAGTTGCTCGTTTCGTTCGACCGGAAGAGCCTCGACCGGCACGCGCAGGACTCGTTCGCCCCGGCGGCCTGGCCTGCGAATCGCTGGGTGCTGCGCCTCGATCCCGCCCGGCTGGTCCCGATCCTCGAGCGCCTCGGAGACTCCGCCGGCCTGCGGCTGGTCGCCCCGCGCCTGCATCGGGGGGCCCGCGACCTCCGCAGCTGGATCGGTTATCTGAAGGAGGCCGAGGCGATCGAGGCGGCGAGCTCGTCGTCAGGCGGAAGCGACGAGCTCCGCGTCCGGATCACGTCGAAATAGTTTCGAGCCCTCAGGCGGTTACCGCACTTCCAGGCGCGCGCCCTACGTGTGCGTACCGGGTCAGCAATGAACGACATCATCCACTTCGACACCATCGACGAGCTCGGGCCGCAGACGGTCAGCGGCTCCTGGGACATCCCTGCTTCCGAGCTGGAGGGGGACGACGTTGCTGGCGACGTGCAGCTCAAGCTCGAGGCGACGGTCGCGAAGGGCGACGTCGAAGGGGAGTACGTGGCGGACGGGACGTCGAGCTTCACGGCGGACCTGGTGTGCTCGCGGTGCGCCGAGCCGTACCCGTTTGCGAACACTTCGACGTTTCACGTAAGATTCCAGCCTCGTCCTGAGGTCTCCGTGGAAAACGAGGAGATCGAGATCACCGACGAGAAAGAGCTCGACGTCGAGTTCTACTCCGAACGCAGCGTGCCGCTGCGGGATCTTGCGGTGGAGCAGATCCAGCTTTCGATTCCAATGAAGCCTCTGTGTGACGAGGGGTGTCTCGGGTTGTGCCCGCAGTGCGGCGCGAACCGGTCCCGCGAGAAGTGTTCTTGCGGCGATTCGGTGGTCGACGACCGGTGGGATGCACTCAAAGGCATCCGGGACGACCTGACGAAGAAGAAAGACGTTTGATCCGAGCCGCCGGATGGCGGCGGACGCGATACTCAAGGAGTCAACGATGCCAAATCCGAAACGACGCCATTCAAAGGCGAGAACGCGCACCCGCCGCGCCCACGACTTCCTCAAGCTGAAGTCGCTCTCGACCTGCCCGCAGTGCCACGAGGCGAAGATGCCCCACCGCGTCTGCCCCAAGTGCGGCTTCTACAAGGGCCGTGAAGTCCTCGCCGTCAAGGACACGCTCTAGTCGCCTGGCCGCCTGCCGCCATGCGGCGGCGGCAGCGGCGGAACGTCATGACGAATGAGGTGACGGCGCGCGCGCGCTGCCGCATTGCGGTCGACGCGATGGGGGGCGACCACGCACCCCACGAGGTCATCAAGGGCGCGCTGCTCGCCGTGGACGAGAGCGACGTCGACGTCGTGCTCGTCGGCCGCGAAGAGGTGATCCGCGAGCACCTCGCGCAGCTCGCCGGCCCGTCGCCCTCCCACATCGAGATCGTCGACGCACGCGACGTCGTCGAGATGACCGACAAAGCCAAGGCGCCGCTTCGCGAGAAGCGCAACTCCTCGGTCCGCATCAGCGCCGACCTCGTCGCCCAGGGCCGCGCCGATGCGATGGTCGCCGCCGGTCACACCGGCGCCGCCATGGCGTCCGCCCTCATGTCGATGGGCCGGATCGAAGGCGTGAGCCGCCCCGCGCTCGCAGCCGTCCTCCCGAACGTCAACGGACACACGGTCCTGCTCGACGTCGGTGCGAACATCGACAGCAAGCCCGAGCACCTCCGAGCCTTCGCCGTCATGGGCCACTTCTACGCCCAGGTCATCCTCGGTATCGAGTCGCCCCGGGTCGGCCTCCTCTCGATCGGCGAAGAGGAAGGGAAGGGGAACGAGCTGACCCGCGAGACCTTCCGGCACATGAAGGAAGTCGGCATCAACTTCATCGGCAACACCGAAGGGCGCGACATCTACAACGGCAACGCCGACGTCATCGTCTGCGACGGCTTCATCGGGAACGTCGTGCTCAAGGCGTCCGAGTCGCTCGGCGAGATGGTCGGCCGGATCATGAAGGACGAGTTCACGCGAACGCCCGTCCGAAAGGTCGGCGCACTGCTCCTCAAGAGCGGCTTCGACGACCTCAAGAAGCGGATGGACTATTCGGAGTACGGCGGCGCGCCGCTCCTCGGCGTGAACGGCGGCTGCATCGTCTGCCACGGCCGCTCGAACGCGAAGGCGATCAAGAACGCCATCCGCGTCGCCCGCAACTTCGTGATGAACCGCGTCGACGTGAAGATCCGCGAGAAGATCGCAGATCTGGGGTAGGGACGGAGTTCCTCGGTCCCTGAGTCCCTCGGTCCCTCGGGGGCCTAGTCCCACCGCCTCCCTTTCCTCCATCGAGAGCGTGCACAGCCACGCCAGGCCACCCGAGGGACTCAGGGACCGAGGGACTCAGGGACCGTTTATGATTCCGCCCGCCATGAACCACCACCACACCGCCTTCGTTTTCCCCGGACAGGGGAGCCAGTACGCCGGAATGGGACGCGACGTCGCGGAGAAGTACCCCGCGGCGCGCAGGGTCTTCGACGAGATCGACGCCGAGCTCGGGTTTGCGCTGTCGGCCCTCTGCTTCGAAGGTCCCGAAGAGCAGCTCAAGCTGACCGAGAACACGCAGCCGGCCATCCTCGCGGTCTCGTCCGCAATTCACGCAGTCCTGCGCGAGCGCGGCGTCGCGGTCCGTGACGTCGTCGCGGGGCATTCGCTCGGCGAGTACAGCGCGATCGTCAGCGCGGGCGGCCTCACGCCTGCGAAGGCGGCGAAGATCGTCAACCTCCGCGGGCGCTTCATGCAGGAGGCGGTGCCGGTCGGGACCGGCGGCATGGCGGCGCTGATCGGCCCGACTGCGGAAGAGGCGCAGGCCGTCTGCGACGAGGCCGCCGAGGGGGACATCCTCTCGGTCGCGAACCTCAACGCTCCCGGACAGATCGTGATCGCCGGGTCGAAGAGTGCGGTCGACCGCGCGATCGACGTCGCGAAGAAGCGCGGGATTCGCCGCGCGATCCCGCTGACGGTGTCCGCTCCCTTCCACTGCGCGTTGATGAAGCCGGCCGAAGAGCGGCTCCGGCCGGTGCTCGACGAGGCGGACTTCCACGATCTCGACTGCCCTCTCATCTCGAACGTCGACGCCTCTCCGATCGGCACGGCCCACGCGCAGCGCAACGCGCTGCTGCGTCAGGTCGCCTCGCCGGTGCGCTGGGTCGAATCGGTGCAGAAGATGGCGGACATGGGCGTGAAGCGGTTCGTGGAAATCGGCCCGGGCAACGTGCTCACGGGGCTCATCAAACGGATCAACGGCGACGTCGAGCTGATCAACGTCTCGGATGTCTCGTCGCTCGAGGCCTACATCGAGAAGGTGAACGCATGAAGATCGATCTGACAGGGAAAACGGCGCTCGTCACGGGTGCTTCGAGAGGCATCGGCGAAGCGATCGCGCGCAGGCTCGGCGAGACCGGGGCGCACGTCCTCTGCGCGGCTCGGAGCCTCGACCGAGTGAACCAGGTTGCGTCCGAGATCGTCGCGGCGGGCGGCAAGGCGACTGGCGTCGAGCTCGACATCGCCGGTGCCGACGTCCGCGACCGGATCAAAGCGTTGCTCGAAGCGCAGCCGATCGACATCCTCGTCAACAACGCCGGCATCACCGACGACGACCTCTTCATCCGGATGAAGCCGGACGCCTGGTCGAACGTGATCCGGACGAACCTCGACTCCGCCTTCGCGGTCACGCAGGAGATCGTGAAGAAGATGATCCGGGCGCGGTGGGGCCGGGTGATCAACATCTCGTCGGTCGTCGGCCTGATGGGGAACGCCGGACAGGTGAACTACGCGTCGTCGAAGGCAGCGCTGATCGGCTTCACGAAGGCGCTCGCCCTCGAGATCGGCTCGCGCAACGTGACCGTCAACGCCGTCGCCCCGGGGTTCATCTCCACGTCGATGACCGATGCGATGACCGAAGACGCCCGCGGAAAGCTCGAGGAGCGCATCGCCCTGAAGCGCCTCGGCACCGTCGACGACGTCGCCTGGTCGGTCGTCTTCCTCGCGAGCGAGCAGGCGGGGTACATCACCGGCACGACGCTCAACGTGAGCGGGGGGCTGTACACGTAACCGGGCAGGGGTGACGCCGTCGATCGACCGGCGGTCCGCGTCACCACCGAAGAGCGCCGGCGTGCGGTACGATCGGCCCGCGTGCGCCCTTAGCTCAATGGATAGAGCAATTGACTTCGGATCAATAGGTTGGGGGTTCGAGCCCCTCAGGGCGCACCAGATTTTTTCTCGACAGCGTCGAGAGGGGTGAATAGAATCCGCCGCCGCACTGTTTAGTGCGGACTGCTGCGCACCCTCCGCGTTTGCAGCAAGGCAACAAGCCGTTGTAGCTCAGTTGGTAGAGCAGCTGATTCGTAATCAGCAGGTCACCGGTTCAAGTCCGGTCAACGGCTCCACTTTCGAGCCACCAGAGCCCGCCGCCCGGCGGGCTTTTTCGTTCCCGCAGGAATCCCGTACGGTCGCCATACGCGGGCCCGAGATGTCGCGCCCGGCAGCAGTGCCCCTGAGGCAGAATTCGCGCAGTCATGAAGACGCTGATCAAAACGCTCGCGATCCTCGGGGTCGTTGCACTCGCCGGATGCTCGCTGTTCCGGCCGTCGCCGCTCGCAGACACGCAGCCAGGTGACTGGATTACCTACCGGACCGGCGCCGATGCGCGCATCTCGGTGCGGAGCTACGGCGACGGGCCCTGCCGTCTCCTCCTCCTCGGCGGGGTGCACGGGGACGAGTCGGAGACGACGCGGGTCGTCCGTCTTCTCGCCCGAAGGCTTCCCGAAGAGCAGGAGCTCCTCCGCCGGATCACGTTCTTCGTGGTCGAGGAGACGAACCCCGACGCCCTCGCCGCGCGGACGCGGGTGAACGCGCGGAAGGTCGACATCAACCGCAACTTCCCGACCGAGTCGTGGTCGGCGACGGCGGCGCGCAGCCGGTACAGCCCCGGCCGGCGGCCAGCGTCCGAGATCGAGACGCGAGCGATCATGCAT
>JBAQWH010000097.1:0-2389 GCA_049298815.1 Thermoanaerobaculia bacterium
TGCAGCAAGGCCGAGCGGAATTTGGAGAAAAACAGGTGCGCGACGTCAAAATCGCCTGCGGTATACATCGCTTGCAATTGCTCACTGATTTCAGCAGCGTGGATGTATGAAAGCTCGCGATAGGCTGTGGTATCATAGCTCGCAGCAATGTGGTTCGGGAACAGTCGGTTGACAACCGGGCGTCCCTTGCGACCGACGAGGAAAAACTTGACCGTTTTACCGGCAGCTTTCAGCTCGCTCGCCTTGTCGCGCGCGGCCTTGACGATATTGCTGTTGAACGCGCCCGCGAGGCCACGATCCGAATTGAGCACGAGGAGCAGATGGACCTGATCTTTGCCCGTTCCGGCCAGTAGTTTTGGCGCACTGTCGCTCTTGCCAACTTTGCCCGCAAGGCTGGCGACCACCGCTTCCAAGCGCTGCGCATAGGGACGGCCATTTTCGGCTGCCAATTGTGCACGGCGCAGCTTGGCCGAAGCGACCATCTTTTTAGCCTTGGTGATCTTTTGCGTCGATTTTACCGACGCGATCCGGCCCTTGAGTTCTTTTAGCGTTGCCATTCATCTACTTTCGTCACCCTGAACTTGTTTCAGGGTCGCGCCATATCCCGAAACAAGTTCGGGATGACGAGAAACTTTACACAAACTGCTTGCCGAATGCGGTCAGTGCATCTTTCAGCTTGCCCTTGGTCGCATCCGTAAAATCGCGGCTGTCGCGGATGTCGGTGAGGATGTCGGCATGCTCGGCGCGCAGGTGGCTGAGCATCGCGCCTTCATAGCGCGTCACATCGGTGACAGCCACAGCATCGAGGAAGCCGTTGGTGCCAGCATAAATCGACGCGGTCTGTTCCTCGAACGGCATCGGCGCATATTGCGCTTGCTTGAGCAATTGCGTGAGGCGCGCACCACGACCCAGCAGCTTTTGCGTGCTCGCGTCCAAATCCGAACCGAACTGCGCGAACGCTTCCATTTCGCGATATTGCGCGAGTTCGAGCTTGATCGAACCCGACACTTTCTTCATCGCCTTGGTCTGTGCGGCGGAACCAACGCGGCTGACCGACAGACCGACGTTGATCGCAGGGCGGATACCTTGGTAAAACAGATTGGTTTCAAGGAAAATCTGGCCGTCGGTGATCGAAATCACGTTGGTCGGGATGTAGGCCGAGACGTCGCCCGCCTGTGTTTCGATAATCGGCAGCGCGGTGAGCGAACCACCGCCAAAATCGTCGTTCATCTTGGCCGCGCGTTCCAGCAAGCGGCTGTGCAGATAGAAAACGTCACCGGGATAGGCTTCGCGGCCCGGCGGACGGCGCAAGAGCAGCGACATTTGGCGGTAAGCAACAGCCTGCTTGGACAAATCGTCAAAGACGATCACCGCATGCATGCCATTATCGCGGAAATACTCGCCCATCGCCGCGCCGGTATAAGGCGCGAGATATTGCATAGGCGCAGGCTCCGAAGCCGTTGCGGCGACGACGATGCTATATTCCATCGCGCCATTCTCTTCGAGCGCGCGGACGATCTGTGCAACGGTCGAGCGCTTCTGACCGATGGCGACATAGATGCAATAGAGTTTCTTGCTCTCATCCGTGCCAGCATTAACGCCCTTTTGGTTGATGAAAGTGTCGATGGCGACGGCGGTCTTGCCCGTCTGACGATCACCAATGATCAGTTCGCGTTGACCGCGACCCACGGGGACCAGCGCGTCGAGTGCCTTAAGGCCCGTCTGCACCGGTTCGTTCACCGATTTGCGCGGGATGATGCCCGGTGCCTTGACCTCAACGCGGCTGCGCAGGTCGCCGACAATCGGGCCCTTGCCATCAATAGGGTTGCCCAGTGCATCGACGACGCGGCCCAGCAGCCCCTTGCCGACGGGAACGTCCACGATGGTTTCGGTGCGGCGAACGACGTCGCCTTCCTTGATGCCTGCATCAGAACCAAAAATCACGATGCCGACATTGTCGGCCTCTAGGTTGAGCGCCATGCCCTTCACGCCATTAGCAAACTCGACCATTTCACCAGCCTGGACATTGTCGAGACCGTGAACGCGGGCAATACCATCGCCGACCGACAGCACATGGCCAATCTCGGAGACCGTCGCATCGTCACCAAAGTTGGCGATCTGGTCCTTGATGACCCGAGAGATTTCAGCGGCACGGATTTCCATTAGTTCAGCCTTTCATCAAATCTTTTGGCATACGGGCTTTCAGCCCTTCATCGCCGTAGCAAGGGTATTGAGACGGGTGCGGATCGACGAATCGACCAAACGGCTCCCGACTTTGACGACAAGTCCGCCGAGGATGGCGGGATCAACATTGAGCTTTACAGAAACATCGCGGCCCAGACGCTCTTTGAGCTTTGCCGTGAGAGCAGTGACCTGTGTGCTTGATAGG
>JBAQWH010000098.1:0-5579 GCA_049298815.1 Thermoanaerobaculia bacterium
GATCCGAACCCAGTCGGGACGGTTGTTGAGCTCGTAGGTGACCTCGTAGAGCGCCTTCTCGAGCAGGTAGGCCCCGAGGAGCGCGTCGACCTGTTCCATCGACGCGGGGAGGTGCTGTCCGTTCGCGCTCTCGACCAGGTAGGCGCGGAGGAAGACGGCACCGACCCACTTCTGCCAGTACCTCGCGGCCGACTCGAGGAGAGCCACGTCCTCGACGCGGATGTACGAGCCGGGCGCCGCTCCGTAGACGACGGCGAACGGGGCGTACTCGAACGAACGGAGCATGCCGGCGACGTCGCGCAGCGCGCTCCGTTTGATGCGGCGCTCGCTGAGCGGGCGCGCCGGCTCGCCTTCGAAGTCGATGATCTGGAAGTCGGTCCCGGTTCGCAGCACCTGCCCGAGGTGGTAGTCGCCGTGGATCCGGATCCGCGGTCCCACGACCTTGGTTTCGACGACAACGCGGATCCGGTCGTACATCTGCTTCTCGACCTCGAGCAGCGGCAGCAGTTCCGGCATTCCCTTCGACCGTTTCCGGATCATCTGCATGGTCTGCACGATCTGCGTCCGCATCATCTGGTAGATCGAGCGCTGGTAGTGCGGAGTGAACGGCTCCGGTGCGAACGCGGGGATGTCGGCCCGCGACGCGAGCGCGCGATGCATCTGCGCGGTCCGGACGCCGAGCCGCTCCGCGTCCGCGATGTAGTCGCCGACGAGTTCGCGAACCTCTTCGGGCAGTTCCTGCTGCGAGAGCGCCAGCGGCTGCTCGGCCGGGATCGAGTTCGCGATCCGCGCCGGCGCCCCCGCGACGCTGAGCAGGCGGTCGAAATAGCGGCCGATCGAGTCGAGGGTGTAAGCCCAGGCATCGCCCGAGTTGGGTGTGAACCCCTGAAGAATGCCGACCGTGAACGTTTCGGTGGCTCCTTCGGGGCGGTACTCGAGCGACCCCGCAACACGAGGCGTGGACCGGAAGTCGGTCTCCTCGTTCAGGAATCGCGTGACCTCCAGGTCGGTGTTGATCCCGGCCTCAGGCCTGCGGAAGAGTTTGAGGAAGAGCCGCTGGCCGTAAACCAGGGCGGTATTGCTCTGCTCGGCGCTCAGGAGCCGCGGCTCGAGCTTCTCGCTGCCGCGAAGCTCGCGGAACGCGCGCGTCGGCACACCGACGGCCGCTCCATGAGCGCCGCGGAGCAGCTTCTTGCGCGCGATCGTGTCCAGCAGACCGTTCGCGAACGCTTCGTCGTGCACCGGTTCGACGAGCAGGCTCCCGTCCTTGAGGCGGGCGATGAGGTGGCGTGACAGCGCTTCCTCCTCGTTCGGCCGACGCGCCTTCGCCACACAGAGCGGGAGGAGGTAGAGCTGCGACTCCCCTTCCGTGAACTCGACGTCGATCAGCACGACCCGCCCCGCGTTCGGCACCTGAATGATGTCGCGGATCGAGAGCGAGTTGATCACGCGCGACTTGCCGGCGAACCAGCGCCGGCTCGCGAGATAGCGGATGAGCGCCCGCTCGAGCGAGTACCAGTGCCGCGTCGAGAGGACCTCCTCCCACGTCTTCGCCGCCAGCGTCGGCACGTCGCTCGCCGACACCTCGCCGGTCTCGACGCGCTCGAGCGTGAACCAGTAGAAGCCGAACGGGGCGAGGTTCATCACGTAGGGATGGTCGCCGATGACGGGAAAGCGGGTGCCTCCCGTGAGCTCCACCGGCCGCATCCCGCGGAACTGCGAGAGGTCGAGCTCGAACGACTGGACGAGGCGCGAGAGGTTGGCCACGACGAGGATCAGCTCATCCTCGTAACGCCGGATGAAGGCGAGGACCTTGCGGTTCTCGGGATGCAGGAACTCCATCGTGCCGCGCCCGAACGCGCGATAGCGCCTGCGCATCGCGATGAGGCGCTTCATCCACCAGAGCAGCGAGTACTGGTTGCCCTGCTGGGCCTCCACGTTGACGTGCTCGTAGTGGTACATCGGGTCGATGATCAGAGGAAGGAACAGCTTCTGCGGGTTGCAGCGCGAGAAGCCGGCATTGCGGTCCGCGCTCCACTGCATCGGCGTGCGGACTCCATTGCGGTCGCCGAGGTAGATGTTGTCGCCCATCCCGATCTCGTCGCCGTAGTAGATGATCGGCGTCCCGGGGAACGAGAAGAGCAGGCCGTTCATCAGGTGGATGCGGCCGCGGTGGTTCTCCATCAACGGCGCGAGCCGCCTCCGGATCCCGAGGTTGATGCGCGCCTGCGTGTCCTTGGCGTAGGTGCGCCACATGTAGTCGCGGTCCTCGTCGGTCACCATCTCGAGCGTCAGCTCGTCGTGGTTGCGGAGGAACATCGCCCACTGACAGTTCGCCGGGATCTCCGGCGTCTGGCTCATGATGTCGATGATCGGGAACCGGTCCTCCATCGCCAGCGACATGAACATGCGCGGCATCACGGGGAAGTGGAAGGCCATGTGGCATTCGTCGCCGTCGCCGAAGTACGGCAGCGAGTCCTCGGGCCACTGGTTGGCCTCGGCGAGCAGCATGCGACCCGGGTAATGCTCGTCCATGTGCGCACGGAGCTTCTTGAGGTAGGCGTGCGTCTCGGGCAGGTTCTCGGACGTCGTCCCTTCCCGCTCGTACAGGTACGGGATCGCGTCGAGCCGGAAGGCGTCGACTCCGAGGTCCATCCAGAACTCGAGCGCCTTGATCAGCGCGTCGTGAACCGCAGGGTTCTCGAAGTTCAGGTCGGGCTGGTGCGAGTAGAACCGGTGCCAGTAATACGCCTTCGCGACCGGATCCCAGGTCCAGTTCGACGTCTCGAAGTCCTTGAAGATGATCCGCGCGTCCTTGTACTTGTCCGGCGTGTCGCTCCAGACGTAGAAGTCGCGCCAGGGGCTCCCCGGCTTCGCGTTGCGCGAACGCTGGAACCACGGATGCTGGTCGCTGGTGTGGTTGATGACCAGCTCGGTGACGACCCTGATGCCGCGTCGGTGCGCTTCCTTGAGGAACGCGCGAAAGTCTGCGAGCGTGCCGTACGCCGGGTGCACCGCCGTGTAGTTCGCGATGTCGTAGCCGTCATCGCGCAGCGGCGACGGGTAGAAGGGAAGCAGCCACAGAATGTTGACGCCGAGGTCCTGGATGTAGTCCAGCCGCTGCGTGAGTCCCTGGAAATCACCGACGCCGTCGCCGCTCGAGTCGAAAAAGGCCCGAACGTGCGTCTGATAGATGATCCCGTCTTTGTACCAGAGGTCGTCCATAGTGGTCAGTGGTCAGTGGCTACTAACGACTGACTCAAAGGAAGTACTCAAAGTCCCGCTCCGTCCTCACCCGTCGGCGAATCCTGAAGATGTGTCCCGGAACGACGTGCGGATTCAGCTCGACGAAGTTCCGGCTCTCGCGCCAGGTGTGACGCGCGCCGCTGAGCAGGTCGTGCACCTGATACGGCCGGCCGTCGTCGAGCCGCAGGCCGGCGAGATCGAGGTCGATGAAGGCGGACTGCTTGTTGTGCGGGTCGAGGTTCACGACCACGAGCACGATGTTGTCGCCCGCCGACTTGGTGTAGCAGATGACCTGCTCGTTCGTCGTGGGGTGGAACGTCAGCGTCGCGTTCTGCTGCAGCGCCGGGTTCTCGCGCCGGACCCGGTTGACGACCGCGATCACCTCGGTCAGGTCGTCGTCCGTCTCCGGCCAGTGATGCACCTCGTACTTCTCCGAGTCGAGGTACTCCTCACTGCCGTGCTCGCGTGCGGTGTGAACGAAACGCTCGAAGGCCGGCCCGTACATCCCGTAGTTCGACGAGAGCGTCGCGGCCAGAATCAGCCTCTGCACGAAAGCCGGGCGCCCCCCGAACTGAAGGAACTCGGGAAGGATGTCGGGCGTGTTCGGCCACGCGTTCGGCCGGAAGAAGTCGCTCACCGGCGGCTTCGTGATCTCTTCGAAGTAGGCGGTCAGCTCGTGCTTCGTGTTGCGCCAGGCGAAGTAGGTGTACGACTGCGAGTAGCCGCCCTTCGCGAGCCTGTACATGATCTTCGGCCGCGTGAATGCTTCCGCGAGGAAGATGAGGTCGGGCCACTCGCGCTTCAGCTCGTTGATGCACCACTCCCAGAACGGCAGCGCCTTCGTGTGCGGATTGTCGACCCGGAGGATCCGCACACCTTTCTTCGCCCAGAAGTCGAAGACGTCCCGCAGCTCGTTCCACATTTCCTTCCAGTCGTCGGTCTCGAAGTGGAAGGGATAGATGTCCTGATATTTTTTCGGCGGGTTCTCCGCGTACTGGATCGTTCCGTCGGGCCGGTGAAGGAACCACTCCGGATGCTCTTTGACCCACGGGTGGTCGGGCGACGCCTGGAACGCGATGTCGAGCGCGATCTCGATGCCGAGGTCGCCGGCCTTCGCGACCAGCCGCTCGAACTCCGGCATCGTGCCGAGCTCGGGGTGAATGGAGGTGTGCCCGCCCTCTTCGTCCCCGATCGCCCAGGGGCTGCCGACGTCACTCGCTTCCGCCGAGACGCGGTTGTTCTTCCCCTTGCGGAACGTGACACCGATCGGGTGGATCGGCGGGAGGTAGAGGACGTCGAACCCCATGCGCGCGATCCGCGGCAGCTGCGCTTCGACGTCGGCGAAGGTGCCGTGACGTCCCGCCTCGCCCGCAGCCGAGCGGGGGAAAAGCTCGTACCACGTGCTGAACGCGGCCCTCGGCCGGTCGACTTCGACCTGCAGTTCGGTGTGGTACCGCGTGGCAAACCTCCGCTCCGCGTTGCGCCACATCAGCGCGGCGAGGTCTTCGCTCCAGACCTCACCGATCCGCTCGGCGAGCGGGTAGTCCCCCTCGAGCGCGTCGAGGTAGGTGTCGAGACGCTTGCGATCGCGGCCCGAGGCCCGCTCGGCTGCGGCACGGACGTACGCGGCCCCTATCTGCAGCTGGACGGCGAGCTCGTCGTCCGGCGCCCCGCCGTCGATCCGCTTGCGGAGGTCGCGGCGCCAGGTCAGGAAGTGGTCGATCCACGCCTCGATCGTGAAGAGGTGGAACCCGAGCGTTTCGACCTTGAATTCGGCGCGCCACCGGTCGTTGACCAGCGGCTGCATCCGCACCTCCTGCCACTGCCCTTCGCCGTCCTTCCGATGAAGGACGATGGCCGAGATCAGGTCGTGGCCGTCGGCGAAGATGTCCGCCTCCGCCGCGACGAGATCTCCCACGACCCGCTTCGCGGGGAAGTGACCGCCGTCGACCTCCGGGGAGGCCGCCTCGATGATGACGCGCTTTCTGCCTTCGCTAACCGATCGAACCACTGCCGCGGTGTCTGCGAAGTGCGTGCCTTTCGGCCATCCCGGAGCGCGACTAAGGCCTTCCGCGCCGTTCCACCCGGGTCCAGTCCAGGCGCGTCTGCCTGGGCCGGCTCCATTCCGGAATCCGCTTCTCGAGGGAAGCGAGCATCGCCTCGGCGCGGTCGTCGCGCCCGAGATCCTTCCAGGCGCGGGCGAGCGCGAAGTCGCGCGTGAAGGGATCGTGGATCGCGTCGAGAGCCCGCGCAGCATCGCGGTGGCCGAGCAGCATCGAGAGAGCCAGGATGTCGGGATCGCCCGGGGCCTCGCGCTGCGCGCGGTCGAGGAG
>JBAQWH010000099.1:0-19257 GCA_049298815.1 Thermoanaerobaculia bacterium
GCTGAACGACGTGGTCATCGCGGGCGTGAAGCTCACCGTCGTCGTCCCGGTGAGGCCGGAGCCGAAAAGGCTCACCACGCTGCCCACTGAACCGGACGTCGGCGAGAAGCTGCTGATCATCGGCGGCGAGGCCATCACCATGAAGGAGGAGGAATTCGCCGAACCGCCCGGCGTCGTCACCGTGATCGCTCCGTCCATCGCGGAGCCCGGGACCGTCGCCGTGATCTGTATGTCACTGACGAAGGTGAAGCTCGCGATCATGCCGGGGGCGAAGGTCACCTGAGTGACGCCGGTGAAGCCGGTGCCATCGATCGTGACGACCGTGCCAACAGGACCGGCCGGCGGCGAGATGGCGTTGATGACCGGCTGGGCGAATGCCGTCGCGGCGAACAGCACGCATCCGAGCACCGCTGCGAGCCCGTTCATCAAGAGCCGCGCAAACGGGACTGGCCGTCGAGACGACGCTGCCTTGGGTCGCGAAAACTGCCAACGCTCGACTCGATTGGATTCCCTCGTCGCTTCAGTTCTCACGTGTGTCTCCTCTGCGGCTCAGCCCCGGACGGACAATACAAATATGGCGCAGCGCGGGTTGGTCCGCGCGACGTCAATCGGGATGGGGATGCGGCTCTCGCTTTGTGACGAATGTCGAAATCTTCATCACGCTAGGGGAGCGCCGGACTTTCGAGGGCAGCAACCCTCACAAAGGCGGGTGACAGACCAGCAGCATAAAGTGCCAAACCGGACAAAAGTGGTGAGTGTCTCCGGAAGGGACTGTGGATTCCGTTGAATACAACCCCCAAACGGGCGGCGGCGAAATCTTACTCACCGAAAATCGGCCGGCCGTTGAGAAACGCCGCAGTGTCGACCGTTCTGATCCGCCAGCGCGTGATCCCGGCGGAGCGGACCGCGGCCGCGGCACGCCGACCGGGACTCGGCTCCCACGACGTGAAGCGCCAGGCCGCGCGATCGTCGAATTCGCCAGGGCACTCCAGGACCGGCGGGTCGAGGAGGTCGAACCCGAACGACCTGAATCCGAGCGTCAGTCCTGCGCCGCGCGCTTTCGCGTACGCCTCCTTCAACGTCCACCGCGTGAAGAAGGTCTCCGGCGTGCCATCGAAGGCGTCGAGCTCCGCGGGTGTGAACACCGCCCTCGCGAGCCGATCGACCGGACGGGACTTGTCGGCCCGCTCGACGTCGACGCCGACATCGGCCGTCGCCGCGATCCCCACGATCGCAATCCCGTCGGTATGCGAAAGATTGAAGCGCAGCGGCCGGCCGCGGAGCTCTGGCCGCCCGTGCTCCCCTCGCTCGATTTCCAGGTCCAGCTCGCCGGACCCGAGGTAGCCGGCGATCAGCGATCGCAACGCGGCGTGCGACACCGCATGGAGGACGCGATGGCGTTCGGCCACGAAGCGGTGCGCGGCCTCGATCTCGTCGGCCGAAAGGCGCCGCGCCACCTGCGGCAGCACCGCATCGAACGGGAGCGCCGGCACCGGCACGACCCAGAGATCGACTCGATCAGCGGAGATCTCGAAGTCGTCGGTCGGCATCTCGCGGATTCAATGTAACGCATCGCGTGCAGCGGCGGCGGTGAAGGGGGGCCTCGGAGTTCCTCGGTCCCTCGGTCCCTGAGTTCCTCGGGTTCCTGAAGTTCCTCGGGTTCCTCGGGGGAGTGATGGCACATGCCCCCCGACGAACCGAGGAACCCGAGGAACCCCGTTACCATGCAGCGAAACGCATGGCGAACGATCAGACCCTCCCCCAGCCCGCTGCCAGGGCCCATCCCCGGCTCAGCGCCGGCGAGCTCCTCGTCATGGCGGTCGTTTCGGCCGCGCTCTTCACCGCGACCGCGATGTCGTGGTGGCCGATCCCCGCGATCGAAGTCTTCGGCTTCGTCACCGGCGGAATCTGCGTCTGGCTCGTCGTGCGCGAGAACCTCTGGAACTGGCCGATCGGCGCCGCGAACAGCGTCATCTTCTTCGTCCTGTTCTGGCAGGCCCGCCTCTTTGCGGACGCCGGCCTGCAGATCCTCTACTTCGTCCTCAACGTCTACGGCTGGTTCCATTGGCTCCGCGGCGGCACGAATCACGGGACGCTGGCCATCTCGCGAGCGCCGCGGCTCCAGTGGCTGGTGATCGCAGCGCTCGTTCCGTTCGCAGTCCTCGGCCTTCGTGAAGGACTGATCGCCGTGAACGGCGCCGCACCGCTCTTCGACTCGATCACGGCGGTACTCAGCCTGACCGCGCAGTTCATGCAGACGCGCAAGCAGATCGAGCACTGGCTGTTCTGGATCGCCGCCGACCTGATCTACATCCCGCTCTACGTCGCCCGAGACCTCCCGCTCACCGCCGCGCTCTATGCGGTCTTCCTGTTGATGTGCCTCGTCGGCTGGCGCGACTGGAGGCGCCAGATGCTGCGCGATTCGATCGTCCAGATCTGAGTAGCGCGGGAGGCGTTACCATCCGCGCATGAGGGTCGCTCTTCTTCTCCTCGCACTCATCGCTGCGCCGCTCCAGGCCGACTGGTACCGCGGGAACACCCACTCGCACACGTCCGAGAGCGACGGAGATTCGACGCCGCTCGAAGTCGCGCAGTGGTACGCCGACCACGGCTACCACTTCCTCGTGCTCACCGACCACGACAAACTCACGCGGCTCGAGAATCCCCCGCTCCTTCTGATCCCGGGCGAGGAGATCAGCGACAAGCTGCCGAAGCGGCCGCTGCACCTCGGCGCGATCGGAATCGAGAAGGTCATTGCGCCAGCGGGGGGCAGCAGCGTGGTCGAGGTGCTGCAGCGGAACGTCGATGCGATCGTCGCCGCCGGCGGCGTCGCCGCGATCAACCACCCGAATTTCGGCTGGGCATTCGGGACTCCGGAGCTGATGCAGATCCGCGGAGCGACGCTTCTCGAGATCGTGAGTGGCCACCCGTACGTCAACCAGCTCGGGCCCCCCTCGGTCGAGCAGATGTGGGACGACCTTCTCACTGCAGGGAGGCGGATCTGGGGCGTCGCGGCCGACGACTCGCATCACTTCAAACGCCCCTGGGACACGCACGTGGCGCTGCCGGGGCAGGCGTGGATCGTGGTGCGCGCCGAGCGGGGCGATCGTCCGTCGCTCACCGAGGCGCTACGCCGAGGCGATTTCTACGCCTCGACGGGAGTCGAGATCGCGGATTACCAGGTGAAGGGGGACACGCTGAGCGTGACGATCACGCCGAGGGGCGGGGCGCGCTACCGGACGCAGTACATCGGCGAAAAGGGGCGCGTCCTGGCTGAGAGCACCGGGCTGACCTCGACCTTCAAGCTCGGAAGGAAGAGCTCGTACGTCCGCGCAAAAGTGATCGACTCGAACGGAAACATGGCCTGGCTGCAGCCGACGTTCCGCGAGAAGCGTTGAGGGAAGGTTCGGGCGGCCGGCCGCGGAGGCCGGCGCCCTGCTGAAGCCGTAGGTTCACCGCGCTCCCACCTAGCGCGGAACGCCGATGCGGTGCTCTACCCAGATCCAAATGCCGAGCTCGATCGAAAAGATGAGAATGAGTTCCATGCAGATGCCTCCCTGCTCGTCAGTCGGACCCTGCTGACGAAGTATTGATGTGGAGGCGCGCGCCCTGCCTACATACCAGTGGCCGCAGGCAGCCGAACCTTAATGGCGGCGCGCAAAAAAAGTTGCTGGAACCTCTGCTACGGGGCTGGCGCCAGTAGAGCGATGCGGACGTCACGGAAGGCTGGCTCGGCATTGCCCCTCCGCATCGCACCGGTCAGGACGTCGAGTTGGACCCGCACGTAGGCGGGCACACCGCTTCTGGAGATGCGCCTGAGCTCCTCAAGCGCGCGGGCCTGATCACCCGCCTGTGCCAAATGCTCAGCCAGGTCGATGGTGACGAGGGCCGCGTCTGATGCGTTGCCGTGGGACAGGAACCCGTTTGCCGCCCGCTGCAGTCTCGTCCGGCCGTCGATTACGTGCCCCATCTGAAGGCTGAGGAGACCGCGGTTCCACTCGGCGCGGAACTCTTCCACCTTCATCTCGAGGTGGGCAAAGAGCGCGACGGCCGAAGCGTAATGGATCGCGGCGACGGGGAGATCGTCAAGCTCCTGCGCGCAAGCGGCGATGTTCTCGTGAAGATAGGCGATCGTGGCCGCATCACCGAGCGCGACGGCATCGGGGAGAGCGGCGGAGAACGTCGCTCGCGCAGTATCGTAACGGCCTTCGACGAAGTCCATGCCCCCCAGAAGAATCTGGGCGTGAATGGATCGAAGGCGGTCGCCATGCTGCAGGAACACCTCGCCCGCAGCGCGCGCCAGCGCCCGGGCTCTCTGATCATCACTTCGGGTCTTCCAGAGGATCGTCGCGCGGGTGTAAGCAATCTGGGCATCCTCGAACGCACGCACAAGAACCCCATCGAGTTCCCGCTCCGCGACGTCGAGCGCTGCGAGGCCGTCATCGTATTCACCGAGCGCCCGGTAGGTACCCGCGCGCTCCCGCCAGATCCTCGCGCGCAGCAGTTGCACCATCGTCGGATCGCCCGTCATCGTCTGGCCAACCGCAATGGCCCGGTTCGAAAGCTCGAGGGCACGACGCGGATCCTGCTCGCACGCGACTGCTTCAGCGCGGAGGAGTGCCTTCACGGTGCCCACGGCTGGCGAGGTCATTTGCTGCAGAGCGTCCTCGATCGTCGCTGAGTGGCGAGGTCCATCCGTTGGAACCTCTCCCGGCCCGAACGTCGCATGCGCCATCAACTCGGTCGCCGCGACCGCTCCGGCACACTCGTCACATTCCAGGACGTGCTCACTCGCCGCAGGATCGGTGCCCGCGAGGTGCGCGGCGATCTGCGCTGCGGTGAGGTGGCTCATGACTGCACCTGCATGAGGTTCTGGTAGAGCAGCTGTGCGCGCTTGCGGCTCTGATGGAGAAACACCTGAATGGTCCCCGGAGTGGTCCCGAGCGCCTCGGCGATGGCGAGCGTCGATTCGCCCGACAGATAGAAACGCTCGAGCAGGTCCCGGTCACGCTCCGGCAGCATCTCGATCACCTTGAGCGCTGCGAGATCGTCGATGAGCTGGTCCTGCGTTGCGGTAGCGCGCGGGTCCGGCCACGATTCGCTCTCGGGCGGCATCGGGACCTCGCGGCTCTGTCGCTTCCAGTACTGGCGGCAGCCATTACGGAGCGTGCCGAGGAGCCATGCCCGCGGGTCCTTTACGTCCCCCGCCTGGACGAGATAAGCGACATATGTATCTTGCACGATTGCCTCCGCGTCGTCGGCGGACACACCGAACCCGACGCACGCGACGTAGCGCAGCAGCCCTACCGTCTGCAGGTACAGCAGCTCGTCAGGACCCGGCTCAGTGAGGTTGGAAGCTGGCTGGGCAGGCAACACAAAAAAGTCTAGCTCATCCCTGTGCCTCCCGGCGCGCCGTAATGCGCTGCCTCATCGACTCCACTGAGGGGTAGCCGGCAAGGCTCGCCGCATCCGAGGACTCGTAGCCGGCGGAGAGCAGCGATTTCGCGTGAATGGCGCGAACGCGCTGCAGGAACCGCGCGGGCGTTTCCGGCATCGTGCGCCAGGCCCGAAAGAAGGTGCGCCGCGACGAGCACTGATCCGCGATCTCCTTCAGGTGTGGCACACGACGTCGCTCGGCGAGCCACGCCAGAACGCCCTTCAGCGCGGCGGGTGGCTCCAAACAGCCGATCTGTCGCAAGGCCTCGGCGATGGCAGGCTGCAGAGTCCGCTCGATCGGACCCCCCTGCCGCCACCGGTCGAACGCCTCGATCGTCGTGAACCAGCGCACACGCGAGTCCACGTTCACCTGGGCTGTCGGAGGTGCAATGACGATGACTTCTCTATGTTGGGTGTCCACTCATCAACAGGTGGATCGAGGGGACGGTTCCTTAATGACGTCAGGAACTATTTCGCCCCTTAAGAAGCGCGATGGCACTTCATTTTGCGGGATGGCACGGGCGCGTGATGGGCCGCGGGCGCGTCTCGTTCTCCGTTTAGGGGTCACACCTTCGGTTCGTTCGGTTCGTTTGTACGGGGTCGTTGGGGTCATACCTTCGATCTTCGGTCACGCGTCGCCCGATCCACGCCACGTAGCCTTCCGACGCAACATCTTCCATTCCGAGGAGGCGTTTTCTACGCCCGGAAGTGTTCCTCGGAGCACGACGGCGACCGAGGGATCCTCGGTGCATGGCAAGACCTCTTCGACTCGAGTTCGCAGGCGCGCTCTACCACGTCACCTCCCGCGGCAATGAGCGGCGACCGGTCTTCGCCGGCGACGAGGACCGGATCCGCTTTCTCGACCTCCTCGGCCGCTGTGTTCGACGCTTCAGGTGGTCCCTCACCGCCTACGTGTTGATGACGAACCACATCCACCTCGTCGTTCAGACCCCGGAACCGAACCTCTCCCGCGGCATGCACTGGCTCAACGGCACGTACGCTTCACAATTCAACCGCCGCCACGGACGCTGCGGCCATCTCTTCCAGGGCCGGTTCCACGCGTTTCTGATCGAGAAGGAGGCCTACTTCTCCGAGGTTCTGCGCTACGTCGTCCTCAATCCCGTGCGGGCCGGAATGATCAACCTTCCAGAGGACTACGCGTGGTCGAGCTATCGCGCAACCGCTGGGCTCACCGCGCCGCCTGAGTGGCTCGACGTCCATGCGGCGTTGGCGAGCTTCGCACCGGATGTGGAGCAGTCGCGCCAGACTTATGCCGCCGTCGTCCATGCACGGGTCGGCTCGGCCGACAGGCTCTGGGACGCGGTGTCGAATGCGATCTACCTCGGCACCGAGGAGTGGGCTCGGGCCATGCGGAGACGGATCGAGTCCCAGCCGCGGTCGACCGATCATCCGACAGCGCATCGGGCGGTCGGACGGCCGAAGATGCACCGGATCATCGACGCGGTGGCAGCCGCCGCGAAGCTCACACGCGAGACGGTCCGCTCGCGTGGCGGCGGCGCGCTCCGGGGACTCGTCGCCTGGCTCGGCTGGCATGAAGGGCTGCTGACCTTGAGGACGATCGCCGCCGCGCTCCGTCTGCGGAGCGAGGGACACGTCTCGAACCTCATCCGCAGATGCGAGGCCGCCTTCGCTCGGGATCGCTCGCTCCTGGGATATCTCGACGCGGCGACGATCGCATTACGCGTCTGAGCCACTCAGGCCCGTCGAAGCGAGCCGCGGGGACAGGCCGAGGTGTGCCTCGGCATGAGTTCAGCGCCATGGCGAACGTCGACCACGTACTTTGTTCGACGTGAATCGCGACGCGCTGACGAGGCCGACCGGCTCGTGCCGGCACAAACAGGCAATTCGAGAGGTGAATACCCTATCTTGCGTTGCACTGCGCCGCCCGTGGGAGAAGAACGAAGGTGTGACTCTAACTTCTCAAACACTTTAGCGAGCCAAGGATACGGCGGATCGTGCGATCGTCCTCAGCTTTGTACCTCGCCAGGCCATCGGCAATCAGATTTCGAAGCTCAACATCCGCGCGCAGTAACTCGTCACCCGAGCACGCTGTGTCGTAGCGGTAATACGAAAACTCGCCCCGATCGAGCTCACTGATTGTCGGATGGCGTTCTTCCATCCAATAGCGCCATTCTGTGTTCGGTGTTCGCGGCACGTTTCGTCTGAGCGAGTCGAGGTTCTCGGTGTATGTCGACTCGGACGTCCTTTCGACCTTCACAGTGACGAGATACTGCGTATCCGCCAACTCGAGCGTTCCCGGGGGAACTCCATGCAAACGAACTGTCAGGCCAAACGAACGATCACTGTCGACTTCGGCGTCACGTGGAATTTCAATCTGAATACCCAGTGCGGGGATCACCTCTACCTTCCACTCATCGCTCGGCGTGCGTCGAACCTCAGACGCACTACAGGCGACGAACAACACCGCAATCGAGACCGGGGTCCTCCAACTGATGCTGCTCCCAGCGACAGAACCGACGATCCTGGCGATGCTTGGTATCCGGGGTTTTGAAGCCGCGCAGGACCCGTTATCGGTGTCGCGGAGGTCTTTGTGCTCGTCCTGTTGCTGCCCGTTCCGCACCATCAACGATCTCCCCCCACCAGCTCTTGACCGTCTTGCCTTCGGCCGCATTGCGACCATATTCGGTCATTGTCTCCGGAACTGGAGTCTTGTCCATCAGACCCCCGAGAGCGGTACCTGCATTGGCACCCCATCGTGCTTCCGGCGGAAACGGCAGGCCAACGCTCTCGATCATGCTCTGAGCCCAAGACCCGCAGTTGTTCTCGAACAGGAGGTAACAACCGGAGACGTTGACCTTCTGTTCATTCATGAGTTTTCGCTCGTTAACCGCTCGAAGATAAAGGGCCTCCTGCTGCTCCTGCGAGGCAGGAATCTTCCAGACATACTCGCGGTCAAAGGGCGGGTTGAATGCGTCGTAATTTTTTTGCGCATCACGCCCTCGCCTAAATGAATCTTGGTCGACGCTGTCGTTGTAGCCGATGTAGGAGCCTGAGGTGACGACCATCGACTTTTGGGTACGAGTGCCGTCGTCGTGCGGATCCGCGCTCGAAGGGTGGAATGAGTGGGTCGTTGGGGTCATACCTTCGATCTTCGGTCAGGCGTCGCCCGATCCACGCCACGTAGCCTTTCGACACCACATCTTCCATTCCGAGGAGGCGTTTTCTACTCCCGGAAGTGTTCCTCGGAGCACGACGGCGACCGAGGGATCCTCGGTGCATGGCAAGACCTCTTCGACTCGCGACGACGAGACCGACCGGCTCGTGCCCGCCAAACAAAGGGATTCGACAGGTGAATACCCTATCTTTGCGTTGCTCTGCGCCGCCCCGCGGAAGAAGAAAGAAGGTGTGACCCCTATCCTCCTTTTTCTTCGCTCGACGTGAATCGCGAGGCGCTGACGAGGCCGACCGGCTCGTGCCCGCAACAACAGGGACTTCGAGAGGTGAACACCCTATCTTTGCGTTGCTCTGCCGCCCGCGAGAGAAGAACGAAGATGTGGCCCCTACCTTCCCGACCTTCCCGGAGACCAAAGAACGAAGATGTGACCCCTATCCCCTCTGAGTTCGGAGCCATAGCTAACGTCGACCACGTACTTTCCTCGACGTGAATCGCGAGGCGCTGACGAGGCCGACCGGCTCGTGCCCGCAACAACAGGGACTTCGAGAGCTGAACACCATATCTTTGCGTTGCTCTGCCGCCCGCGGGAGAAGAACGAAGGTGTGACCCCTATCCCCCTCCAAGAAGGCATTTTGGACAGCAGTGAGGGATAGTCTACGATTTCGCCGCATTGTCCCGCTTTGCAAGCTGCGTTAGAAGTGCGACGAGGATCGCGAGGACTAACGGCCCTGCGGCCAAGTAGGTAGAAGTAACAAACAGCCGCTCAAGGGCAGTGAGGTCTCGGTATCTCGTGCTTAGTACTCCAAAGATCGTCCAGTGAAAAACAACGTCTGCGACAACAAGCGAAGGCCCCAACCAGAAGACCACCTTCTGCCAACTTCGCCCGGCAAAGCGCCACTCTGGCGTGAATGAAGCCGTCGAGACGACGACCATCACCAACAGCCACGCCATGAAGTGAGGGACCATCGCCTCTGTCGTGGTGGCGTCATCGATGGTAACGATGTCTTTCGCCGCGATCACGGCTAACCACCCAATAACGACCGCGACAACGAACAACGCGCGCCCGATCGACATCACCGTTTTCCCCAGTTCTTGCGTACCATTTCCTGTCGCGTCTTCTCGTATTCGTCGGCGCGCCTGCGCTGCTGGACTGGATCTCTCCAGTTCCAATATGTTGACCAATACCCGTCGAAGCCATGGAACCCGGCCGAGGTGAACATCGTGTAATCGACGTTAGGATCGGTTGTCCCGATGATCGGAAGGCCGTTGCCCGTCCAGTCCCCGACGTACCAATCGAGCACGTTCACAATGTTCTTGCGTGAATGGAGCCCACCGGGATAGGTCCAAGCAGCCCCGCCAAAGGTGACGAGATCGATCTTGGCTCGTTCAGCAGGTGTCAGGAACGACAACGCCGACGAACTGATGGCAGCGCCTTGGCTGTGTCCGAAAAGATGGACATGCTGGCCGGCCTTCAGTTGAGAGATCCCAGCTCTTATTTGATCGATCAACAGCTTCGTCGTCTGGTCGGTAACACCGAGCTTGTTCACCAACGCTGATTGGCGGACATCGGGCCACCGGCCCTGGGTCGCGTTCCAGACCAGATCGATCTGGACTTTGAGATCGCGGCTCATACGCTCGGCGTGGTCGAGCGCCTGGCCGAACGTGTTACCAACGCCAGTCACCAGAATGACGGGCTCGCCACGCCGGTACTTGCCGCCACCGATACCCGACTTCGCGACCGACTCTCTGTCGCCGTAGCTGAACAGCATGGCCCGTTGCAGGCCGTTGAGGCATGCGTAGCTCGTGTTTCCTTCGCGCTTACACTGCGCGTCAAATTCGGCGGCTTCCACCCGCCGCTTTGCCAGGATCGCTCGCCGCTCGTCAGGAGTGAGGCTCTCGAGACCCATCGGATCCCTCCCATTGACGGGATCCCCCCCTGCGAACGCGTACAGATTCGACGAGTCGACATACTCCTTCGGATCGGGCCCCAGCCACGTTCCGCCCGTCGGCTCGTACCACCTCGCCCGCACGTAATCCAGCCCCGTCATCGGCTCCGACATCGGGTGCGCCTGCATTCGCGACGCGAGAATGTCCTCGGCGGCCGTGCCGCTCTCCGATGTCGCGAGGAGCGGTAGGGCGTCGATTTCGTAGAGCTTGCGCGTGTCGTTGGCGTCGGGACCGAGACTGTCGAGCCACGTCGAGAGGCTGGCGGCGGACTCCCGGATCTCGATGGGCAGGGCGGTTGAACTCCGCGCTCCGAGGGCACTGATTGTCCAATCCGGTGCCGGCATCACAGGCACGTCGGCTCCCCACGCCGAGGCGCGGAGGGCGTTCGTGGCTGCAATGGAGAGATTCGCGGAGCCCGCGGTCAGAGCCGACCACTGTGCCGACGAGAGTGTCCAGCGGATCGACGTGCCGTCGGCCGGATCGATCGACGGCGCGGCGACGGTGGTTCGGAGCACTGTGGCGTTTGCGTCGAGCGCGGCGAGACGGACTCCGACTGCGATGGAGGACTCAGCCACGGTCTCGGTGAGTCCGATCGACACCTCCACCTCTGCGATCGTGCCGTTCGTCTTCTTTGCCCGGACCTTCACACGATCGACTGCCGCTCCGGCGAGGTCGAGCGGATCCGCGCCGTAGGGGTCGTTCGTCACGCTGCGGGCGACGATCTCGCCCTCGCGATTCAGGACGATCTCGAGCTGTCCCGCCCCGGCTTCGTCGTACACCGGATAAAGGTAGTTCACCGTCGCGGTGGACAGACGATCGAGCGTCGCCGTCTCGATCGGGTCGTCGTAGCCGGCCCCGCCGTGGATCACCTGCTTGAGCACGCCGCCGTGCTGGTCGGCCACGGTCGCACCTGCACGCGCGACCGTCACGATTCGATCCGTGATCGCATCCCATACGAACGTCGTTTCGGCGGGCAGGCCATCGGCGGCGAGGATCTGCGGGCGGTCCTCGACCTTCCAATCGACGGCCGCGGGAGGGAAGACCGTCGCGTACTCCGCGCGCCGGCCCACGAGCCGACCTGGCCCACTGTACGTGTACAGGATGCGGCGGACGGGCGGCGCGGAGACCTTCTCAGTCGCCGAAGCCAGCCGGCCCTTCATGTCGAACGAGTAGAGGAATCGGCCGTCGTCGACGACTTCCGCGCCCTTGGTGAACCGAAGATCGAAGGCCCGACCCCCAATCTCCGCCCCCCCGGATCATCGACGCGGTGGCCTCAGCCGCGAAGCTCACACGCGAGACGGTCCGCTCGCGTGGCGGCGGTGCTCTCCGCGGACTCGTCGCCTGGCTCGGCTGGCATGAAGGGCTGGTGACCTTGAGGATGATCGCCGCCGCGCTCCGTCTGCGGAGCGAAGGACACGTCTCGAACCTCATCCGCAGGTGCGAGGCCGCCTTCGCTCGGGATCGCTCGCTCCTGGGATAAATCGACGCGGCGACGATCGCATTACGCGTCTGAGCCACTCAGGCCCGTCGAAGCGAGCCGCGGGGACAGGCCGAGCTGTGCCTCGGCCTGGGATCAGAGCAATCCCAAACGTCGACCACGTACTTTCTTCCACGTGAATCGCGACGCGCCGGCGAGGCCGAACGGCTCGTGCCGGCTCAAACAGGCGATCCGAGAAGTGAATGCCCAATCCCTGCGCTGATTTGCGCTGCCCGCCTGAGAAGAACGAAGGTGTGACCCCTATCCTCTTTTCGGTCCCTCACTTATTTGCCAGGGGCCCGTCGCCGTGCCGACACGGCACCCATTGTGCGACGCCGCTGAGCACGGGCTCGTTCGGATGCCTGCGCTCATCCAGAGCTCGTCGCACCTGATCGATCGACTCGGTCGTGAACAGACGCGTAATCGCAAGGCGTTCGCCATCCCGCATTTCCCCGATCACCTCTACCCTTGAGTATTGCCTCGTCTGCTCAAATATTACGTTCTTGATCTGCACCACACTCCCTACCGGCAGCCGCGCGACGGTCTCGTCCGATCGTGCTGATGGGAGCACATATACCTGAAATAGTCGATCGCCGCGGGAGCTTACGATCGGCATCTCGCTGGACATTTCGAAACAGCGAGCCACCATTGGACGCAACTGTGCTACGTCACTTCGCCGACTGCAAGCAAACAATGCCACAACCAGCACGATCACAACAACCTGCACAACCGTTTGTCGCATCACAATAGCCACCATCTTGAGGCTTACTCGGTCCATATGTCGATCAGGGCTCCGACCGACAACCGCCAGCGCCCAGTTATGCGCCGCTCCTCCACATCGAGGTACCTATTGATACTGTGTGTTGCACCTGGAGATAGAATCGCAAAGTGCCCGAATGACACCTTCTCAATTCCCGGCACAGGCTTTTGAGCTTTCGCTGTGAACAAGTAACCGAGAAATTGAGGCACAAGATCCTGCACGTTCACAACCACACGTAGGGAATGCGTACCTTGCGGATAGCCATATGCTGCGCCGCCGAATGTAATCACGTCAACGCGAGCACGTTCGCTCGCGTGGAGAAACTCAAGTGCGCTTGACAGTACCGCCGCGCCCTGGCTGTGGGCTACTGCCGTCACCCTCTCTGACCCGCGAAGGAGCTCGCGCAACTGCAATACGACCAGTCTCGTGGTCTCATCCACTATCGAGGGCTTGTTGACGAACAGGAGTTGTGATGCATCACCGATGAAGCTCTGTGTCGGGTTCCATACGCCGCGCGCAGGGGCGTTATACAAATGTGACAGACGCTCGACTGTCGTTCGCGCCACGGGCTCCGGGGTATTGATACCATTAACGTAGAGAATGGGTTGACCTTGGCGGGCCGCCGCGGCCCGTATGACTGTGGGCAGTGGATCCCCAAACTTGGCAGCAACGAGAATTCGGTCGAGCGCCATGCAATCGCGACGGGTACGATCTGTTGCGCAGATCGCCGCGAGCCGGGCCGCTGCCGCATCGTTGATGGCGGCCAACTGTTTTTTCTCTCTTGCAGACAAACCCCAGTCGGATCGCTCACCGCTTGGATCTCGTCGGTTAGCCGGATCTCCATCAGCGACAGCGTACATGTTCGACGAGTCCTGGTACCCCATCGGATCCGGTGTGAGCCACATCCCACTCGCCGGCTGGTACCACCTCGCGCGCACGTAATCCAGCCCCGTCATCGGCTCGGCAAATGGGTGCGCCTGCATCCGTGACGCGAGAATGTCCTCGGCGGCCGTACCACTCTCGGATGTCGCGAGGAGCGGTAGGGCGTCGATCTCGTAGAGCTTGCGCGTGTCGTTGGCGTCGGGCCCGAGACTGTCGAGCCACGTTGAGAGGCTGGCGGTGGATTCGCGGATCTCGACGGGAAGAGCGGCCGTACTCCGCGCTCCGAGGCTGATCGTCCAATCCGGGGCCTGCATCACAGGCAGGTCGGCTCCCCACGCCGAGGCGCGGAGGGCGTTCGTGGCTGCAATGGAGAGATTCGCGGAGCCCGCGGTCAGAGCCGACCACTGTGCGGCCGAGAGCGTCCAGCGGATCGAGGTGGCGTCGATCGGATCGATCGACGGCGCGGCGACGGTGGTTCGGAGCACTGTGGCGTTTGCGTCGAGCGCGGCGAGACGGACTCCGGCTGCGATGGAGGACGCAGCCACGGTCTCGGTGAGTCCGATCGACACCTCCACCTCTGCGATCGTGCCGTTCGCCTTCTTTGCCCGGACCTTCACACGATCGACTGCCGCTCCGGTGAGGTCGAGCGGATCCGCGCCGTAGGGGTCGTTCGTCACGCTGCGGGCGACGATCTCGCCCTCGCGATTCAGGACGATCTCGAGCTGTCCCGCTCCTGCTTCGTCGTACGCCGGATAAAGGTAGTTCACTGTCGCGGCGGACAGGCGATCGAGCGTCGCCGTCTCGATCGGGTCGTCGTATCCGGCCCCGCCATGGATCACCTGCTTGAGCACGCCGCCGTGCTGATCGGCCACGGTCGCACCTGCACGCGCGACGGTCACGATTCGATCCGTGATCGCATCCCATACGAACGTCGTTTCGGCGGGCAGGCCATCGGCGGCGAGGATCTGCGTGCGGTCCTCGACCTTCCAATCGACGGCTGCGGGAGGGAAGACCGTCGCGTACTCCGCGCGCCGGCCCACGAGCCGACCCGGCCCACTGTACGTGTACAGGATGCGGCGGACGGGCGGCACCGAGACCTTCTCAGTCGCCGAAACCAGCCGGCCCTTCATGTCGAAGGAGTAGAGGAATCGACCGTCGTCGACGACTTCCGCGCCGTCATAGGCAAACGCGTTGGTTTCGGCTCCGCGGACGACCTTCTCGATCTTGTGCCCGCCGCCCGCCTTCTCGGCGATCGTCATCGAGGGCGGATCGATCTTCGACGTGGCGGCGGTCACCGGAGGAGCGGCGAGACGCGTCTCCCGCAACTGTCCCGAACGGAAGTCTGCGACCGTCAGCTGTTCGACGGCACGGCCCGGGATGGGAGCCGTCGGCGGCGCGGGATCGCCAAGCCTTCCGTACGAAGAAGCGGAAAGGCGACTGCGCTCGTCGTACGCGTACGTCGTGTGCCGAGAGCCTCCCGAAACGCCGAGCATCCTCTCCGAGCTGATCTGAAGCCCGTCGCGGCCGATCTCGCTCCCGGCGACGACCACGCCGCGCGCGCTCACCGCCATCCGGTTCATCAGGCCGGTCGAACCGTCGTACCCGTACTGCCGGACGATCGGCGTCCCCGACGTCGACGCAGCCGCGCCGGCGAACACGGTCCGGATGTCCGGACGCCCGCTGTTTCGGTAATCCGCGCTCATGAGCGTCGCGCCGCCAGTCGCCAGGGGATGGTCCACCTTCTGGATCCCGACGACGTTCCCCATCGCATCGTGCGTCTCACGCACCCACCTCGTCCAGCCTGCTCCGAGAACGAGACCCGTGTACGTCGGCATCGACCACTCTGTCCGCTCGCCGTGCTCGTTCCAGCGATGCTCCTGCACCCATTCGTCGAGCATCAGGCGCGCTCCGAATCCCGACGCGTCTTTGAACCGCTTCTGGACGGTCCGCTTCGGGCGCCCCTCGTAGTCGAACTCGAGGCCCCAGGTCAGCTCGACATCGCGCGTACGCCAGACGGTCATCCGTCCCGCGTCGTCGTAGACGAACTGCTCGAGCTGCGCACCGGCAGACTCGTGTACGGACGTGAGATGGCCCGCGGTGTCATACCCGTACACCAGCTTTCTCCCCTGCCGGTCGGTCGTCGACTTGATTCGATTTCCTTCCCACTCGGTGATCTCGCGCGTACCGTCGGGATAGTCACGCCGCAGCGGTCGGCCGAGGAGATCGTTGGTCGTCGCGGTCACCTCGTGCGACGGATCTTCGTACGCGGCGTGCGCCCCGGTCGCGTCGTAGCGATACCGGTTCTCGGCGTCTCCGCCGGGCAGAACCTCCTTCGAGACTGCGCCGCGCGAATCGGATTCATATTCGGCGGCGGGCCTGCCTGGCAGCGCCGCCGTCACCGCGTCGCCGAGTGCGTCGAATCGAGTCCGCCACTCGAGCGATCCCACCCTCTGCGCGATGGCGGCGCCTGCCGTGTCGTGGTTCTGTTCCGTGGTGATCGCCGCGCCGCGCCTTTCCTGCGATTCGACTGCGACCGGCAGCGTCCCACCGTGCGCGATGATGCGCTGGCGATCGAAGGTGTCGCTGAGTGCACCCAGGGTGCCGGAACCTGATGCGCGCTCGACCAGGCGTCCGGCCGCGTCGAAACGGGACCGCGACGCTCGGCCGCTCGTTTCGACGGCGCTCGTTCGTCCACCGCCGTCCCACGCCATACGCGTCGTCCTCGACATGTCGGCGTCGACGGAACTCGTCAGCGACACAAGCCGTCCCGTCTCGGAACGCGTGAAGGACGTCGACCCGATCGGACTCGCTGCCGACCCGGCCGAGTACTCCTTCACCGCCTTCGGCTGGCTCCAGGTGTCGTACTCGGTCGTGCGGAGCGTTCCATCGCTTGCCTTCGTTGCGATGACGCGGCCGTGGGCGTCGTACGCGGTCGCGCTGGAGACGAAGCCGTCAGAGTGATACACGCGGTTGCCGTCGAGGTCATACGCGAACCAGCCCCTGATCTCGCTGCTGTCCGGTCCTGCAGCGACACGCACGGCCTCGGTTCGGCCCAGCTTGTCGAGCGTCTTCGTTTCGGTTGCACCACCGGGCCGGGTGGTGGTGACCGTCCGTTGAGGGAGGTCGTACACCACGGATGTGGTCAGCGCTCCGGTCGGCACGTTCACGCCGTCGCGGCGCGTCATGGTGCGCCGTCCCAGAACGTCGTAGCCGTACTCCGTCGAACCTTTCGCGTCGCGCTGTCGCTTGACCCGTCCGCTCGCGTCGTATTCGAGACTCTCCTCGATGACGAGCGGATCGTTCGCACTGTAGGTCCGCGTCTTGACCGGCCGGCGCCAGGCGTCGAACTCGGTCACCGTCGTGACGTGGCGATCCTCGTCGGTCTCGACCTGGAGATTCTCGTCGGGGTAATCGATCGTGGTGACGAGGGTGCCGCGCATGACCTTCTTCGCCAGACCGCGTTTGTGCCGCGGAGCAGTCGTGTCCCAATACTCGATCGACTCACGTGATCCAGCGGTGTTGCCAGCATCCGTCCCGCCCGCCGACTCCATCCCACGAAGCTGTCCGGCGTCGTCGAACACGCGCTTCGTCTCGACGCTGTCGTTCGTGTCGGCCGGCTCCTTCTTCCCTCGGTGCGGCTCGACTGAACTGATCTTCTTTCCGTCCTCTTCGACGGCCGAGAGGTAGTTGGACCCGGACTGATAGTGGTACCGGCGAACGATCGGCGAGGTGGCCGGCAGGAGCGACGCGGATGCATGCACTCCCGCCGCTGCGATTGCACCGAGAGGAGTCGTCGTAACGGAGGTGACGAGGTGGCCGATCGAATCCGCAGCAAGTGCGAATTCGTTCGTCGTTTGCCGCACCTCGGCGAGTGCTGCGGTCTTCACCATCCCCTTGTCGTGCGTGAAGGTGAGCACGCGGTTCTTCTCGACGGGCGTCACGGCGCCGACCGGCATCGTCGCCGGGAGCTGACCGAACAGAGTCGGCGCAACGTTCACCGCGAGCTCGCGCATCTCGGCCACGTGCACGCGATCGCCGGACACGTTCGACCCCACGCCGGTCAGCGTGTAGCTTCGCTGCTGGCCGAGGACGTCGGTGGTCGTGGCGGTCGTCAGCGATGGGTACGCAAACGTCGCCTTCTCGGCGGGTGAGGTTCCCCACTGCTGGAGAGTCACGCGGTCGCGCTCGAGCGCCGTGGTTCCGTACGCATGCTTCACGCGGAACGAGCCGCCGCCGAGCGCTTCCTTCGGATCGGTGATCGACTCGAGATTGGTCGCGAGCTCGAGTTGATCGTTGTAGGCAGCACCGGCCGCGAGGTACGTGTAGTCGACCCGAGGCCTCGCGTTCGAGGAGTTGACGACTTCGGGAAGGTCGGCAGCCCGCAGTTGGCCCGCCGTGTGGTGATAGTTGACGGTGCGCTTACCCGTGCGCCAGTCGCTGATCTGCGCGATCAGTCCGTCGGTGCCGTATGCGAGCTCGGTCGCGCGATTGACGGGGTCGACGATGCGGGCCAGCCGCCCGTCGGCGCCGTAGACGTAGCGGATGACGTTCCCCTTCGAGAGATCGCCCGGGATATGGAACTCATCTCCTTCGGCTGTCAGGCGGCCGAAGTCGTCGAAGGTGCTGAGCCGCGACTTCTGATCGCGCAGCAGCCAGCTCCGCTCCGTCCTGACGAGCTTGAGGAAGACGCCTTCGGGCGCCTCGTAGCCATCGCCGGTGTAGCGGAAGGTCCAGATCTCGCCTGCCCCGTCGCGGTACTCGACGTCGCGGTTCGGCAGCGGACGGAGTCGCTTGAGGTACGAAGCGTCCCAGCCGAAGCCGAGCGGTGTCAGGCCAACGGTCCGCGCGCGGTAGGTACGATCGAGGGTGACGTTCCAGCCGGCACGGCCGCCGGCGTCGAGATCGACGGCGCTGGTTTCGAGCTCGCCGCTGTGGAGGTAGACCGTCTCCTGAATCATGCCGTCTGCGACCGGCGGGTTCTGCGCCGCGACGAGGACGTCGGGAGGGCGGACGGTGTCGGCCATGATCGTGCCGATCGTCGTCTCGAGCCGGCTCTGAGTCGCGAGATACCCGTACGGCGACGCAGCGACGCTCGATGGACGCAACCGGAACAGACGGCCCATCGAGTAGATCTCGCGAGACCCGGCCTCCACCCACTTCGGCGGTTCGCATGCGAGGCAGCCGGCCTTCGCCTGATCGGCGGGCGACGCGGTGCCCCAGCTGTACGCCTTCGCGGCGCGCGGGTCGGCGATCGCCACGATCGGGTCGCTGACGAAGAGGTTCCACCCCTTCTGATAGCGAAGAGCACCGTACGCGGCGGGAACGACCCGACGCATCACGACATCGGACAGATGCGAGGCCGGCCAGCCCGCGATCGCGGGACTCGCCTCGGTCTTTGCACCGGGGACTCGCTCGCTCTCGATCGCCATCGTGAACGCGCCGCCGGTCGACTCGCTCATCGAGCCGGGGAGCGCGACTTCGACGCGGAACGCGGCGAGCGAGGCGTTCGGATCGGCCGTGTTGACGCCCTCAGGCTGTGCGATGCCGAGCGGCACGACCGCGCCGACGTCCTGCATCCCGCCGTGTCCGAGGTTTGCT
>JBAQWH010000100.1:0-10144 GCA_049298815.1 Thermoanaerobaculia bacterium
CCGCGACACCGCGCGAGCCGCCGTCGCGCTCGAGGCGATGCGCGCCGATGCCTCCCGCGTCGCCGCCGCTCCGCGCTGGGAGTACCGCATCGAAACGCCGGCCGACGTCATCTTCGACGAGGAAATGAAACGCCTCGGCGCCGAAGGATGGGACCTGGTGACCGCTCGCCGCGCGACGTCGTCCTATGGCGCGCCGAGTTACGAGATCATCTTTCGCCGGCCGGTCCGTTGACGCGCGCAGCGCGCCGGCTCGAACGCTCCGGAATCCCCGGATAGTTGCGGATCACCCGTTGCGAATGTGCCGATCCACTCATGCAGCCGCCCGTAAAAGACCGTGGTTCCCGTTTCCACGCAAAGACCGCGGCAGGAACCAACCCCACTTTAGACCCACTTTAGAATTCCAATTCGTTCCGCGAGCTTCCATTTCGTTCCGCGGTACCCTGCAAAAACTGCCCATTTTTCGGGTTTTCTTCCGTTTCTTTCCGTCCCGTTCGGCCTACAGAAACGGACTTCAAAACCGTCGTTTCGGCGCGGAAGCGTCGAAAGGTGGGTTCGATTCCCACACGCCTCCGCCAATTTGAAGTGAGAAGTGTGAAGTGAGAAGTGTGAAAGAGGAACGGCACCGGATCCATTTCTCACTTCACACTTCTCACTTCACACTTCGCTCTTCCCCCTTACACTTCCTCCAATGCCGTTGCTCGTCGCCATCTTCGTCTTCGCCTTCGGCGCGATCGTCGGGAGTTTTCTCAACGTCGTCATCCACCGCTATCCGCGTGAGGAGTCGATCGTCTTTCCGCCGAGCCACTGCCCGCGGTGCGACGCGAAGATCAAGCCGTACGACAACGTCCCGATCCTCAGCTACCTGTGGCTCCTCGGGCGGTGCCGCGCCTGCCGTGAGTGGATCTCGCCGCGGTACCCGCTGATCGAGCTCGCGAACGGGCTGTTCTACCTCGCGGTGTTCCAGCGGACCGGTCTCCAGGCCGGGTTCATTCCGGTGGCGGCGATCGTCTCGATGACGATCGTTCTGATCTTCATCGACCTCGAGATCCAGATCCTGCCGGACGTGATCGACCTTCCCGGCATCGCGATCGGTCTCGCGATCGGCGCGCTGGGACTCGGCGCATCCACCGACCTCCTGCTGGCGAAGAGCTGGATCGAGTCGGTGGCCGGTGCTGTCGCGGGAGGCGGCCTCCTGCTCGCGGTCGCGCTCGCGTACAGGCTCGTGCGGAAGCGGGACGGGATGGGGCTCGGCGACGTGAAGATGCTGGCGATGATCGGCGCGGTCACCGGCTGGCAGGCCGTCCTCGGCGTGCTGTTCGGCGCCTCGGTCGTCGGAGCGGTGTTCGGCACGGCGCTGGCGCTCCGGCACGAGCAGGGTTTCCGCGTCGCGATTCCGTTCGGCGTTTTCCTCGGACTCTCGCTGCTCACCACGATCTTCTTCGGAGGCGAGTTGTACGAATGGTACCTGTCACTCCTTCTCGCCTGACGCCCCGCGTCGGGTTCCGCCGCGACATCCGGCTCTTCTTCGGCCTGCTCGCGGCCTTGCACATGGCGCTGATCGTCATCCTGATCGCCGTGCTGCAGACCGCGGTGTCGGAGCTCGAAGACGCGACGATGCGGGCATGGAACGCGACGGCCGACGCTGCGACGGCCGACCTGGCGGCGATCGGTCGGGACGATGCGTCGCTCGCGGGAACCCTCGAGCAGCTGCGCGAAAAGTACGATCTGGCCGGAGTGCGCGTCGAGGGTGCCGGTCAGCGCGCGGTGGATGCCGGACGTGCCGTACCCGGGTCCTCCGCGGTCGTCCGGCAACTTCCCGGCGGGAAGGCGACCTTCTTCTTCGACGGCACACCGCTGCAGAATGCACGCAGCCGCGCGTTCGCTACCGGCATCATCGCGTTCTCCGCGGCGGTCGCCGCGAGCATCCTTCTCTTCCTCTACGTCCCGCGGATCGTGCGGCCCTTCGAAGAGCTGCTCGAGGCCGCCGGCGAGATCGAGGATCCGTCCGATCACCGGAGCGAGACCGACTATCTCGTCTCGACGTTCCGCAACTCCGTCTCCCGTCTGAGAGGTCAGGAGGCCGAGCTCAAGCGCCTCCACGATGCCGAGCGGACGCGCGCGGACGACCTGCAGCGGGTCACGGCTGCGCTCACCCGCAGCCTCACTTCGGGCTTCATCGCCGTCGATCCCTCAGCGCACATCGTCGACATGAACGCCGCAGCGAGGGAGATCCTCCGCCTCGACGCCGACACGCCTCCGGGCGAGCTCGAATCGACTCTCGGTGCGAACGAGTTCACCTCGATGCTGGTCCGCTCGCTGGAGCTTCGCTCGGCCTCGGTGCGCCAGGAGGTCGACCTCGCTCGCGGCGACGAGTCGATCGCGATCGGCGTGACCACGGTCCCTCTCGCCAGCGAGTCCGACGCGTTCCTCGGCATGCTCGCCATCTTCACCGACCTCACCCCCATCCGGACCCTCGAACGCCGCGTCCGGGAGATGCAGACGCTCGCCGACCTTGGCGAGATCTCGGCCGGCATCGCCCACGAGTTTCGCAACTCCCTCGCGACGGTCACCGGCTACCTGACGCTCGCGCAGCGCGACGACATCCCCGACACCACGCGGCAGCGGATCGCGAATGCGGCGGCCGAGGCCGCCCAGCTCTCCGGCGCAGTGCAGCGGTTTCTCACCTTCGCACGCCCGATGGAGGTGAGCCTCCAGACCCTCGACCTGCACGCCCTCGTCGCAGGCGTCGCCGAGTCGGTCAGGTCGCACGTCCCGGAGGCTGCGTTGACGGTACGCGGCGGACGGGTGCTCGTCGAAGCGGACCCCGTGCTTCTTCCGAGGGCGTTCGACAACCTGATTCGCAACGCGATGGAGTCGGTGCGGGAAGCGAACCGGCCGAACGGCTTCGTGACCGTCACGGTCCAGGCCTCTCCCCCATCGGTGACGATCGAGGACAACGGCGTTGGCCTCGATCCCGCCGACGTCCCGCGCCTCTTCCTCCCCTTCCAGTCGACCAAGTCGAGCGGTTTCGGCCTCGGCCTGTCGCTGGTCCGGAAGATCGTCCTCCTGCACGGAGCCGACGTGACGCTGACCGGCGTGCCCGGCGCGGGGGCCAGGGCGCGCGTGTCCTTCGCGAGCGCGGCCGGTTAGCGCGGCGGCTGGGAAGGGCAGTCCCGTCCTCACCCGGATGAAGCCGGGGGCTACGGTCTCACGCCCGCTACCCGAGCGCTGCGGTGGCCGGAACGGTACTTTTTGTACCACTTTCAAACGCACACCCGGTGCATGAGAATCGCTAATAAACACGTAACCATCTTACCTACAATCGTTTAACGCCTTACAACGGCCGTGGCACAGGCGCTGCGTAGAGTGAGCAGTCATGAAGCCGTCCGTCCCACCGAACCAGCGCGGTTACTCGCTGTCCGAGATGCTCGTCGTGGTGGCGATCATCGGAATCCTCTCTCTCGTCACGGTGCCGAACTTCATCAGCATCTACCGCGGCGCCAAGCTCAAGACCTCGGTCCAGCAGTTCACGACCGATCTTCGCGCAACGCGGCAGCGCGCGGTGACGACGATCGTGCCGATGAAGGTCAGCTGGCAGCAGGGAGCCGGGAAACGCGAGTACCGCGTCTACCGCGGAGCCCCGACTTCGACCGGCATCACCTGGACCCAGGTCAATCCGGGACGCTGGACCACGACGGACATCCGGCTGCGGCTGCTCGACGAGATCGCGTACTTCGCGGCTCCGGCGGCGACTCCGCTGACGGATCAGGACGATCCGGCAGACGGCTGGCTCGACGTGATCTACCTTCCAAACGGCCAGGTGAGCTTCCCTTCCGGCAGCACGACCACGGAGGGGAAGGTGGTCCTGAAGACCGACATGAGTACTGGACGCGCGACGTACACGGTCACGGTCAACACCTCCGGCCGCGTGTCGACGGAGTAGCGGAGGCATCGGAATGAACGCAGACAGAAACCGGCGGAGCGGGGAGCGCGGGTACAACCTCATCGAGGTGATCGTGGCGATGGCGATCCTCGCCTCCGTGCTTCTCTCGATCCTCACGCTCTTCATCTTCGGCCGCAGGAACGTCTACAGCGGCAAGCAGCTGACGATGGCGAACTCGGTGGCCACGCGGGTGGCCGAGGACCTCGTGCCGCTCAACCGCGACACCTTCTATTCGGCCTTCGGCATCACGAACAGCACCACACTCACGTCGCCGACGATCGGTGGAATCGACTACGCGGACGTGGCCGTCGTCAGCACGGCCGACACCACGGTCGATCCGCAGGCGTACCTGACCAACTGGGGGAATCTCGTCACCGAGGCCAACTTCGCGCAGGGGAAGGTCTCGCTGATCATCGAGCCGACGATGTTCGCGAGCGGCTCGACGTTCACGACCGCGGACATCGTGAAGATCCGGATCGTCGTGGAGTGGCGCGAGGGCGGCCGAAGCCGCAGCGTCGTGCTCGACACCGTAAAAATCGACAGAAGCTGACGGAGACCGACCATGATCCGCTCTCAGGCAATTCCCCGCAGTAAGCAGTCCGGCTATTCGATGGCCGAGATCCTGGTCGCGCTCGCGATCTTCGCGATCGTCATCACCGCCGCGCTTCTGGCGTACGACCGCAGCAACCGGGTGTTCAAGCAGTCGGTCGAGTCGGCCGACGTGCAGCAGGGCACGCGCGTGGCATTCAACCGGCTCGTCGCCGACATCCGGATGGCCGGCTTCGACTTCGACCGCGACGGCATTCCCACCGGCGTCGACGTCATCGACCGCGAAGACTCGACCGCCTACTCGGTCGGCACCGTCATCACGGTCGGCGGCACGCAGTACCGCTGCACGACGGCAGGCACCACCGCCTCGAGCGAGCCTTCGTTCAACACGAGCCCGGGCTCGACGACCACCGACGGCACGGCCATCTGGACCGCACTCGCAAGCACGAACGAATACCAGCAGCCCGACGAGCAGATCGAGTTCGCCGGACGCACGGTCATCACGATGCGAGGCAACCTCGACTACGAAACCGCCTCTGCGGCCGAGAACGGCCGCGAGACCGATTACGAGCCGGCCGGCGGCCAGTTCCCGGTCGTCACCACCGCGAACGACGAGATCGTGACTTACGCCCTCGTCTCCCGCGACTCGACCAAGAACGACAACAGCATCACCTTCTACGCCGACGTCGCGAGGCCGAGGAACTCGTTCCCGGGCGGGTCGATCGAGTCGGCCGTCACCATCGACGGCATCGACACGAGCCTCGACTCGAACGGCATCCCGGCGAATCCTCCCTACACGCTCTATCGCATCAACCTCAAGGATGACGGCACGCTGAACCGCGTCCCGGTCGCCGACAACATCCGCTCGGTCCGCTACACCTTCTTCGAGGACCAGGCCGGCAAGACGACGCTCAAGGATCTCTCCGACGGCGAGATCCCCGCCAGCGGCGTCGATCAGAACACCGGCACGATCGGCGGCGACGGACCGTGGGACCCGAACGCCCCCGGCGTCGTCCAGCAGCGCGAGATCCGCAAGAAGATCAAGGCGATCGGCCTCGAGCTGGTCGGCATGTCCCCGCAGCCCGACAACGACTACACCGAGCCGAACGAGCTGAACACCGCCGTTCAGCACTACCGCCAGTACACGCTCGCAACGACCATCGTCCCGCGGAACCTCGGCAAGCGCGGCATGCGCGAACAGGCAATCAAACCGCCCGGACCCGCCACTATTACCAAGGTCTGCCGCGGCGGCTGCGGCGTCGTCTATCTTCAGTGGAATGCGCCGATCGTCAACGCGGAGTTCGGCGGGGTCGACCAGTACCAGGTCGAGTGGGGCACCAGCGCGGCCGGACCCTGGATCGGCAACCGGAGCGTCGGAACGGCGCTGTCGTACTCGCTCGCCGGCCTCGATCCGACCCAGACCTGGTACGTCCGGGTCAAGAGCGTCAACACCTACGGCTCCGACGAGTCGCTGTCTCTGTCGATCCAGCCGATCAACATGACCAAGCCGCTGCCGCCAGCCAACGTCACGGCGTCGTCCGATCAGCAGGGACACATCGACGTCATGTGGGACGAGGTGATCAGCAACGTCACCGGCGTCACCCAGACCTGTTGCGTTCCCGACGCACCTCCCGCCACCACGCAGAACTGCGGCGCGGCCGGTCTCTCGGGCGACCTGATCCGCAACCCGACCGAGGTGATGTACCGGGTCATCCGGAACACCACCGACTCGACCACGGGCGCGACCGAGCTCTGGACCGGCACGGCCGCGACCGGGCCCTACACCGGCACCGGCCCGACGTACGACGCCTCGACCGCCCGATTCTCATTCCTCGACACCTCGGTGCCGAACTGCACCAACTACTACTACTTCATCGAGGCGATCGACCGGCTCTGCTCCACCAATGCCGCCACGAACAGCCCGGCCGACACGAACCAGGCGAAGAGCGGCGTCTCCTCCTCCGCGATGGGCATCGCGACGAGCGGTGGCCTGGTACCGTCCGATCCGACGAACCTTCAAATTCTCGACACCTCGACGTGCGCCGGGGTGAACTGCACCATCAACCTGCAGTGGCCGCGTGTCTCGACCGACAGCTCCGGCGGCTCCATCAACGTGAAGGAGTACGCCCTCCACATCGTCGCGAAGAAGGAGTCCGACCACTCCGTCGTCTCCGACAATTCGGCGGACCCGCTCATCGTCACCGTCGCATCGACGGCGGCCAACCCGGTGCTCTACTCGGACACACAGCCGAGAAAGGTCGCGAGCGAGGACGTCTACTACGAGTACCAGGTCGCGGCACAGCAGTGCTCCGATCCTGGTCCCGCCTTGCGGAGCGATTTCATCCCCACCCCGCCGCGGAAGTTCCCCTGCAACTTCTCAGCGACGAACGTGATCACGGTCTCGCCGAACAGCACCCCGTACGAAGGCGACGGGTTGTCGGCCGGCTCTGCCTGGACGGTGACCGATCCGACCGCCGTCTCGATCACGACGACCGAGTCGGTCGCGGCAATCGGCGCCACCTTCACGATCGTCAGCACCGGGATCAGCACGTCGAGCACCGAGACCGGTCCGACGATGGCCGAGTCGTTCGCCTTCCCGACCTCGGGCAACGGCCAGCTCTGGCGGGTCGATCTCGAGTTCACCGACAGCGAGGGCTGCAAGAAGTTCCTTTCGCGCTACATCTATGACTCACCGACGAGCTGCTGTCTCCTGCCGTCGAGCTTCGACACGTCGCTCATCAGCGGTACGTCGCGCACCGTCACGGTGACGCTGTCCAACGTCTGCGACACCGCCCTCACGATCCAGAACAGCGGCCTCGGAATCACGTGGGACCCCTCCGCCGGCGCCGGCCTCAAGCTCGAGTCGATCACCTGGCCGACTTCCACCGGAACCACCGTGCAGGCCCAGAACACCTCGACCGGCACGCTCACGATCACTCCGCCGGTCGCGGCGAACAAGGTCGTACCGGCGAACAGCGCGTCGTACCAGATCACGCTCACGTTCACCAAGAACATCACGAACGCAGTGCTCGACGAGCTCTGCGTGACCTACCTGCAGTCCGGCGAGATCGCCAACGGATCCTGCCGTGTCGTCACGCAGACGACGACGCCGAACTACAGCGTGTGCCCCTAAGGAGTGACCGCGATGAAACAGGCACGCATGCATCGCAACGACAAAGGCTCGGCCCTCCTGGTCAGCCTCATGGTCATGGTCGGGCTGTCGCTCCTCGGCCTCGGCTTCGTGGCCGTGTCGGAGACCGAGAGTGCAATCTCGGTCAACGAGCGCAACTCGATCGAGGTGCTGAGCCGCGCCGAGACCGGCGTCAAGCTGGTCGTCGAGTGGTTCCAGGATCCCCAATGGGCCGAGGACAACGGCCTGATGCCGCCGAACGACGGCACCTACCCGAACATCACCATCGAGCGGGACCCCGGAACCGAGGACTACGGCGAATACAAGGAAGCGAACCGCAGCCGCTTCTGTGACCGGCCCTACAAGGAGGTCGCGATCGACCGCTTCTACGGCGACGAGCGGCGCTCCGACATCATCATCAATTCGACCACGGGCATTTCGTCCGGCGGCAACGACTTCCTCGCCGACCTGAACGAGGCCCTCTTCGGCAACGACGACGGTGGCCGGATCTCCGAGATCAGGATCTATGCCCCGCCGATCATCGGCGGCGTACTGACCGCACGCACCGGCGAGACCGTCGCGGCGAACGGTGGCTTTTTCGTCGGTGGCACCCGATACGGACTCTGCACGATCAAGGTCACCGCGCAGAAGCTGCGCGGCACCCAGGTCGTCGCCGAACGCTCGGTCAAGGTGGTCCTCTCGGAATGGCCGTTCCCCGGCCCCCAGGGCCCCATCCAGTCCAACGCGAGCATCGACACCGGCGGCAACTTCGGCGTCCACTGGGGAAAGATCACCGCGATGGAGACCCTCGAGGACTCGCGCGCGACCACCAGCCTGCCGTGGGTCAATGCCTGGGACCGCATCCATTTCGAGCATGACTTCCAGTCGACCACCACGTGGCGCTCCGGGATGAATGTTGTGGCAGCTCAGGTCATTCATCCGAGCGCCGCTGCGATCACCGCGAGCGAAGACGGAGTGACCGGCGAGATCGTGCTCGCCAAGTTCGCGTATCAGGCGGGCGCCGTCGGAACCACCGACGCGTCCGAGCCGGCCTGGCCGACGACCCTCGGCGACACGGTGACCGACAACGGCATCACGTACACCGCGGTCCAGAGCCGGGAGTACCCCCTCACCGATCCGACCGACCCGGCCCTCGCCGCGACCGTGCAGCCGGTCGACTCGTACAACTATCTCCAGGAGCTCGTCGGGAAGGCGTTCGAAGATCCGTGGTTCGAGGCCCGCGCGCGGCTGAAGATCACCGTCCCCGCCGGCACCTCGACCCCGCAGCTCTATCCGTACACCGGACCGACCGTCAACGAGATCGAAAACGAAAAGTCGCTGTTCGAGGACCAGAGCTATAGCGACCCGGTCACCCGCATGTACCGGCAGGTCTCGTTCCCCCGGATCGACTACGACTTCTGGAAGGACATCGCCCTCCAGGCCAGCGCGACCGGGGCCGATGGCGTCAAGTACCTCCGCTGGGTCGATACCGACCGCTTCACCGACGGTCTGTCGACCAAGAAGTTCGCGACCTGGGTCAACACCGATCCCGACCTGACCTCGCCGGCCGCATCCGGCTTTTATTTCTTCGACACGCGTCAGGGACTCAACCCGCAGAACGGCAACATCACCCAGCTGACGCCGGAGATCAAGCTGAACAACTCCGACGCCAACCCGTTCCAGGCCCGCGGCTTCATCTACCTCAACACCGTCACTCTGAACTCGACCGGCATGAACGGCATTCAGGGGTACCACAACTATCCCGGCGAGCCGTACCGCGACATCGGCTACCGGAAGGTCGACATGGCGACCAAGAACTCCTGGGAGCTCGACGCGTCGGACAACTACGTCATCGAGGCCGCCGACAACGCGACGTGGAACTCTCAGGACGTCAACGAGAATGACGTTTTCGACCTCTACCTGACGCCTAAGACGTTCACCGCCGACGGCGTGACCTACACCAACTACCGGATCCCGGTGCGCTGGTTCCCCGGGTGCACGATTACGGATGGAGTCGGATCGGACGCGACGAAGTGCTCCGAGCCGTTCGAGCCGTACCTGAACTACCAGTACCCGGCGGAGAGCACGACCGTGACCGGCGGCGGCGCGCCGCCCTCGCTGACCGTGACCTGGGGCTCGACCGCGACCTCGCACGTCACTCGGGTCAAGACCATCAACACCGATGGGACGCTTCCGAACTGCGGCAGCTTGCCTGCGAAATGCACGTCCGAGAAATACGACCGCGACGGCGGCGTCATCACGCTCGAGCCGATCGTCGTCGGGGTGCTCTACAACGAGGGCGAATACACCGGCACAGGTAACGCGCTGTACTACGGCTCGCTGCTCATCAACGGCGCCGTCGGCAAGGCCGGTACTGCGGACGTCTATTTCGACGAGGCGCTCGTCAAGGGCAACTGGGCCGACCAGTTCCGGGACTTCCCCCGCGTCTTCGTCACCGCGCACGAAAGCGACCGTCAATAGCGCACGATCCCGCACTGCAATGAGAAGAGCCCGCGCGGCCA
>JBAQWH010000101.1:0-8433 GCA_049298815.1 Thermoanaerobaculia bacterium
GCGGACGACCGTGAGCGCCGCGCACTCCGGTTCCGCGTGAACATCCACCGCCAGCGCGGCACGCTCGCGGCCGCGTTCCGCGCGCTGCCCGCCTCCATTCCGACCCTGCAGCAGCTCAACCTGCCACCGGCCCTGCAGGAGCTCGTGAAGCCGACGCGTGGCCTCGTCCTGATCTGCGGGCCCACGGGCTCCGGGAAATCGACGACGCTCGCCGCTCTCGTCGGCGAGATGAATCGCGCAGAGTCGCGCCACGTCATCACGATCGAAGACCCGATCGAGTACGAACACCGGAGCGCGAACGCGGTCATCGAGCAGGTGGAGATCGGCCGGGACGCTCCGTCGTTCTCGACCGCGCTGCGCTCGGCCCTCCGACAGGACCCGGACGCGATTCTGCTCGGCGAGATGCGCGACCTCGACACGATCGCGACGGCCCTGACCGCCGCGGAGACCGGGCACCTGATCCTTTCGACCCTGCACACGAGCAGCGTCGCTCAGGCGATCAACCGCATCGTGGACGTCTTTCCGCCACAGCAGCAGTCGCAGGTGCGGCAGCAGCTCGCCCTCAGCCTCAACGCGATCGTGATCCAGCAGCTGATCCCTCGAGCCGACGGGAAGGGGGCGGTCGTCGCCGTGGAGCTGCTCACCGCCACGTATGCAGTCCGCAACCTCATCCGCACCGACAAGCTCCAGCAGCTCGCGAGCGAGGTCACGATGGGCAAGCGGCAGGGAATGATCTCGCTCGAGGACTCGCTCGCCAGGCTCGTCCAGGAACGGACGATCACGATCGAGGACGCTCGCATCCGCAGCACGCGTCCGGACGAGCTCGAGAGCCTGCTCAAGAACAGTCGTTAGTCGTTAGTGGTTAGTCGTTAGTGAAATCGGGAGGTGTGCAAGCGTTTACCTATCGCTAACTGACCACTGACCACTGACCACTGACCACTGACCACTGACCACTAACGACTAACGACTAACGACTAACGACTGACACTAAACGACCGTCACTGAAAGCTCTTCGGCCGGTCGTCGAGGCGCGTGGCCAGGTCGATCATCGCGGCGAGGTAGATCGGCTGTTCGGCGCCGAACACGATCGGGCGTTTCAGTTCTGCGGCCCGGACCGTGATGCGGAAACGATCGGCGTCGAGGAGGATGTCGTCGATGTTCCCGACCGGGATCTCGACCTTCTTCGATTCAGTCCCGACGACGAGTCTCTTGCTCGTGACGTACACCGTGCAGGGGCCGTCGTCGTCCGAGCGCACTTCGGTCGTGTACACGCAGTACTCGTTCATCTTGAGCGGGAGGGTTGCGTCGGTGCAGCGAGGAGCGTTGCGGTGGTCGATTCCGCGGAGCCGCTCGAACTGCGCTTCGGCCGCCGTCTCGAGCGGGACATCCTCGGGGTCGATGCCGAATCCGACCTGAATCGCACGGATGATGCGCAGCTGTTCTTCGCCGAGCCGGTCGTCCGCGAGGTAGTGCCAGAGGACGGTCGAGTAGAGCGCGTGCTTGACGCCGATCGCGTCCTCCTGGATCAGTCCCGCCGCATTGCTGGCGCGATCCATCAGACCGGCGACTTCGCCTGAGCGGTCCGGGCCGACCTTCGCGAGCGTCGAGAATCCGACGTAGAGCACCGTGCCGATCGCGGCGTCTGCCCAGACGGCGTACGGCAGGTCGAGCTTCTCGCTCTCGCGTTCGACCGAGGCAAGAGCCTCGTCGGTCGGGTCCTCGCGGAGCCGGTCGAGCGATCCGGTGTAGACCGCGAGCAACTCGGCGTTCCGCTTGTCGCGGTCCTCGCGCTCGCGCCTTTTGCTCTCCTCGATCTGGCGGAGGCTCCGGCGCTTCTGGCCGGTCAGCGCGATCGGGACCGCGATGATGACGATGCCGAGAATCGTCGGGACCCAGCCTGGGGCGGCCTTCCCCTGTGCGAGGTTCAAGAGCCCGAGGAGAAGGAACAGCGCGCCGATGACCATCGCCGCGATGTAGGCCTTGCCGCGTCCCGTGCCATCGGCCAGCGACGACCAGAACGGGGTTCCGGTCACGGCCGAGCGAGCGACCGGCACTTCCGGTTTGTGAAGCGTCCGGAGGTCCGCGGCGTAGAAGATCTCAGGCCGGTGCCTTACGAACTCGCCCGATGGGCCGGTGCTGAGGTCGCGATCGTTGTCGATCGACCGGAGTTCGCGGCGGCGGGCGACGGCAAATCTGAACTGGTTGTTTCCGAGCGATTTCTCGACCGTAAAGCTCATGGCGTTCTCAGCGGGTGCTGGAGTCGTGCCATACCGGTCCGAGCCGGAGTGAGGCGGTGCCACCGTGCCGTTCTTGCGGCGGCACGGCAGCGCTTACCAGGCGATTCCGTAATCCTCGCCGTGATGCGACGAGCCGCCCCACATCGTTCCATGCTCGCGGTCGAACCAGATGGCGTTGATCGGGCCATTGGTCCGCTCGCCGAACGTCAGCTCGTAGCCCATCCGCCTCAGCTCCGAGCGGACCCACGGCGGCGTCTGCTCGTTGAGGAGGATCCGGCCGGGCTGCGAGTCGTGGGCTCCGAAAGAGCTGCGCATCTGGAAGCTGTTGAAGTTCGCCGCTTCGGTGGCCTCCTGCGGCTTCATGCCGAACTCGACGACGTTGAGGAAGAACTGCAGGAGGTTCTGATCCTGCGAGTCGCCCCCCTGCACCGCGAACGAGAGGAACGGAAGCCCGTCCTTGAGCGCGAGCGTCGGCGTGAGGGTGACGCGCGGGTACCTTCCCGGCGCGATGACGTTGAACGGATTCTCGGCGGGATCGGTCACGAAGCTCTGCGCCCGCTGGCTGAGGCCGATGCCGGTCTTGCCGGCGATGACGGCGGGAACCCAGCCACCGCTCGGCGTGATCGAGACGACCCAACCCTCCGCGTCAGCCGCTTCGACCGAGGTCGTTCCGGCGTAGAACGCCTCGCGGTGCCTCTCGAGCGCGGCGGCGGTCCTGGGCGGCCTGTTCAGCGTCGAGGGCCAGCTCTTCAGCGAGCCGACGAACGGGTTGCTGCCGTTCTGGAACGGATACGGATCGCCGGGCCCTTGAGCTGGATCGTTGCGCTCGGGGTTGACGAGCCTGGCACGCTCCTTCGCGTACGGCTTCGAGAGCAGGCCCGCGACCGGCTCCTCAGGCGGGGCGTAGGGATCGCCGTAGTAGAAGTCGCGATCGGCGAAGGCGAGGCTCATCGCCTGGTAGACGGTGTTGATGTAGCGCGCGCTGTTGTATCCCATCGACTTCACGTCGAAATTCTCGAGGATGTTCAGCGCCTGGAGCATCGCCGGGCCCTGCGTCCAGACGGTCAGCTTGTAGACGTCGATCCCCTTGTAAGAGGTCGAGACCGGCTCTTCGAGCCTGACCTGCCAGCGTCCGAGGTCGTCTGCTGTGATGAGACCGCCCTGTTCCTGCACGCTGCGGGCGATCTCACGCGCGATGTCGCCGCGGTAGAAGCGGTCGTACGCGGCCATGATCGCGTCCTTCCGGCTCTTTCCCTTTTTCAGCGCCTGGCGCTCGGTCTCGACCAGGCTCCGCAGCGTCGCCGCGAGGTCCGCCTGCTTGAACACCTGACCCGGCTCGGGGCCCTCCCTCTTCGTTCCGGCCACCGGTGCGGCGACCGGACGGTCCTGGGCGGGCGTCGGGCCGGCGCCGGCAGGCTGGTCGGCCTTGGGCGCTCCGACTGCGGCGTCGCGGAGGTGCGGGAGCATGACGGTGCGCGAGTAGGGCCACTGTTTCAACCACGACTTCTGCCGCTCGATGATGTTCGCGGTCTGCGTCTCGATCGGGTAGCCGTCCGCCATCTGGATCGATGGGGCAAGGACGTCGGCCAGCGAAAGCGTCCCGTACTCCGCGAGCATGACCATGAGACCGCCCGGCGTCCCGGGGGTGACGGCCGCGAGCGGTCCGTACTCCGGCGGGTACTTCATCCCTTTCGACTTGTAGAAGTCCGCGGTCGCCCCGGTCGGCGCAACACCGAGCGCGTTGATGCCGATGACCTTCTTCGTTTTCGGGTTGTAGATGAGTGCCTGCGTCTCCCCGCCCCAACCGAGCGTGTCCCACATGGTGGCGGTCGCGCCGAGCATCGCGCAGGCGGCATCGACCGCATTGCCCCCCTTCTGGAACATCATCGAGCCCGCCGTCGCGGCGAGCGGCTTGCCGGTGATCGCCATCCAGTGCCGTGCGTGGAGCGGCGGCTTGGCCGTCTGCTGCGCGAACGCGGGGACGGCGGCGGCGAGAAGCGCGAGGGCAACGAGTCGAAGGCGCATGCTGAATCTCCTGACGCGCGGATAGTACCGACTGGGAAGTGAGAAGTGTGAAGCGAGACGCGCGACGCCCTGCCCCCTCTTCCCTCTTTGCGACGGTGGACACCATCCGCTTCGGCACCTAGATTGGACTTCCGCAACGACGAACTGCTCCCTTTCTTGCAATGGAAGACCGTGCGCACACACACAGAAAGGGACTGCAAACATGGCACGAAAATCCGTGGCTGGAACGGGCAACAAATCCGGAGAGAATCACGAGGGCAACCTGATCCGTCGCGCGTCGTCCGCAATCGGGAAGCTCTTCGGACGCAGACCGCACACCGATCCCGCCGGGGAACCGGTCCGCAAGAGCAGCAGCCGGACTGCGGCGCCCGCTCCCGAGTCGAAAGCTCGCCCGACCAGGCGCCCGTCGGACATCGGGCTCGACGTTCTCGACCGCACCTATACTCCGGCCAGCACCAGCGGCAAGGCCGGCTTTCGGAGCGATGGAGCCGACCACCAGAGTGACCAGGAGTTCGCGTTGGGCGTCTCAGACGAACGCTGGGCCGACGAAGACCGCTACACCAACAAATCAGGCGATCCGCGGATCGGGACGCACAACCGGACGTACGAGCCCGGCGAAGCGCAGGCCGACCCGCGCAACCGTTGAACCCCGGGATCAGACCGGGACCTTGAAGGAGGAAGTTCGAATGACTGAAAACAACTTCGGAAACACAGGCGGCGGAAGCATGTCCTCACCCGCCGGCGCGGGCGACACCGCCCCGGCCACGGAGATCTGCCCGACCTGCGGCCAGTCGATGGCCAAGGGAGGCGTCGAGGAGATGCTCACCAGACTCAAGAGCCAGTTTCAGAACGTCGATCTCGACGAGTACATGAACGTGGCCCGCGAGTATCTGAAGACCGGAAGCACGAAGGCGACGACGTTCGCGAAGGAGAACCCGGCGAAGATCGCGGCCGGGGCTGCCGCGATCGCGCTCGGCGCGGGCCTGCTCTTCGCGGCCCTGCACCGCGGAAAGACGGCAGACACCTCCTCCACGCCCGAGCGGTAATTCGGAGCTTCGAGCAGCCACCGAATCCCGGCGTCGGAAGGCGCCGGGATTTTTTTGTGCGCAAAAGAAAAAGGCGCGACTTTCGCCGCGCCTTCGGTTGATCTCTGGACGGTGACCTTACCGCTTCTTCTCCATCGCGCGACGGAACGCAAGCGCCATGGCGCTCTCGCCCGAATCGGCGTCGCGCTCTTCCTGGAACTTGGCGTACTCCTCGCGGTCCGCGGCAGCCTTGGCGGCCTCGTGGCTGAGCGAGATGCGGCGGCGCTGCGTGTCGAGGCTCATGATGCGGACCATGAGCTTCTCGCCCGGCTGGTGGGCCGTAGCGGGGTCAGCACCGTGCGCGACGGCGATCTCCGAATTCGGGATGAGGCCGGTCAGCCCGGGCTCGATCTCGACGAAGATTCCCGGCGCCGCGCCATGGTCGACGACCCCTTCGACGACCTTGCCCACCGGATACCGGCGGTAGGCGTCCTCCCACGGGTCGTTCGTAGCGACGGCGCGGAGGGAGAGCGAGAGGCGCTTCTTGGAGGGGTCGACTTCGCGGACCCAGCCGGTGACGGTCGTGCCGATGGCGACTTCCTGATCTCCGGGCTGAATGCCGAGCGGGAGCTGCGAGACATGAACGAGACCGTCGAGGCCCGGCTCCACTTCGACGAAGTAGCCGAAGTCGGTCGAGCGGACGATGCGGCCGGTGAACTCGGTACCCGCCACGAAGCGCTCGGCGACGTCCGACCAGGGATCCGGCTCGGCGTCCTTCATCGAGAGCGAGATGCGCTTGCCGTCGTTCTCGACCTTGATGACCTTGACGTGGACTTCCTGTCCGATCTGGACGACTTCCTTCGGGTCGGTGACACGGCGGCGGCTCATCTCCGAGACGTGGAGAAGCCCGTCGATGCCGCCGAGGTCGATGAACGCACCGAACGGCGTGAGGGTCTTGACGCGGCCGATCAGCTCGGCGCCCGAGACGATCCGCGAACGGGTCTCCTCGGCGCGGTGCGCGGCGGCTTCCTTGAGGAGCGCTGCGCGCGAGACCACGATCCGTCGGCCGTCATCGGAGAGCTCGGTCACGCGGAACTCGAGCGTCTGATTCAGGAATGCGTCGGGGTTCTCGATCTTCCCGAGGGCGATCTGCGACAGCGGGCAGAAGGCGCGGAGACCGGTGATCGCGACGTCGAAGCCACCCTTGTTGCGGCCGCTGACTTTCCCTTCGACCGGGAGGTGGTTCTCGTAGGCCGCACGCAGCTGATCGAGAGTCGCCTTCCCTTTCATGATCTTGCGCGAAACGCGAAGCTCAGCGCCCGTCTTGACGACGTTCGCCTCAATCGTGTCGCCGATGTCGAGACCCTCGAGCTCCGCCACGTCCATCACGGCTTCGGAAGGCCCGCCATACGAAATGTAGGCGTCCTCGCCCGAGATCGAGACGATCGTCCCGCGAAGCAAATCTCCCTGCTCCGGAGTTTTGAGGTTCAAATTCTCCATCGCCTCGGCAAACGACGTCGCCTCGGCGTTCTCTCTCGACTGGCTCATGGGTGGGTGTACCTTTCAGTGATTGGTTCTCGGTCCTGAGAACGGTTGGGACGCGTATGTTACTCGATCTCCAGCAGAGCGTCACGACCGACGGGAGTGCAACTCGGAACCGACGCCAAAAATTTTCTTCGGATGCCTCTTGACGCCCCCGGCCTTCGAACCGACATTACGCGTCACCTTCGGACCGGATGCCCCACGCGGCTGTCAACGACCTGAAGGTGCCTCGGGATGCGATGGGTGCTCGAGGTTGCGATCCGCGAGCTCCTCTGCAGCAGGTTTACGGATCGAAAGGCTCCGGAGAGGCAGAGGCGCAACGGAGCGAAAGCGGTTCGGATGCCATCTGGTGGCTGTTAACGGACCGGAAGAACGGGCTCGCGGGACCAGAAGCCGCGAGCCCTCTTCTTTTCTTCCCGGTAAGGGGGAAGGAAGAGTGAATGGTGAAGAGTGAAGAGTGAAAGGCGGACGCGTCAGGCGTTTTCACTCTTCACTCTTCACTCTTCACTCTTCACTCTACTGCACCCTGAACCCCACCCCGCTCAGCGCCCGGTCGGCCTCGTTGTAGACCTTGAGGTTCTGGCCGCGGTCGACGACCTGGACCGTCGCGATCCGCCAGCTCCCGCTCGACGCATGTTTCGGGACGCCGATCTGCGCCGTCCACGGCTGCCCCTCCGCCCCCCGCGTGAAGGTGAAGTAGATCCGCGGTGAGCCGGCGGCCGAGGGCCCGATCGCGTTGCCGCTGACGCTCGCGACCCCGCAGGTGTCGTCCGTGATCATCGCCGTGACCGTCACCGTCGTCGCCTCGGCATTGCTCACCACGAGCGGCTGCACCGACACCGCGCTGAGCACGGGAGTCCCCGCGTCGCACTGGTCGCCGATGATGTCGAGCTGGATCGAGTTCACCATCGGCTGATCCGTCCGCAGCACCCCCATGTTGTTCGCCTTGTCGTGCAGCTGGATCTGCTCGAGCTGCCAGCGCCCGCAGTCGAGACATTTTGGCGGTGTCAGCGGACACTCCCAGGTGCCGTCGGGGCGGCCGCTGCAGCCGAAGCTCAGCCGGGCGGTTTTCGCGGGGCTGAGGAAGACGCCGGTCACAGCGGAAACGCCGCTCTTGTCGTCCTCAGCCTGGACGTAGAGCTTGTTCGGCTCCCCGACCCGCATGACGAGCTGATCGAGCCAGATCGATTTAAGCGTCGGCGCGCTCGAGTCCGACCTCCCGGAGGTCACCCGGAACGCCGCCGTCGCCGGGAGCTGTCCCTGCGCCGCCCCGAGCATCGCACCGTTCTTCGCCAGGTCCGTGAGGCTGATGTGGTTGATCTTCCAGACGCCGTCGGGCGCGTCGCGCGGGACCGCGATCCGCGCCACGTAGCGGTTGGTCTCACCCTCTCTCTGGCAGGCGAATCCCTGAACGCTCCCGCTCGGGCTGTTGATGACCCCGGTCACCGACGCGACCCCGGCCAGATCGTCGGAAGCGACGACGGTGAGCACGGTGGCCTCGCCGTCCTTGATCTGCGGCGGGTTGAATTCCACGGCGATCAGCTGCGGCGGCCTGACGTCGGAATCGGCGTCGGGCTGCTCGCGCGATCCACGTGGCTGACGGG
>JBAQWH010000102.1:0-9372 GCA_049298815.1 Thermoanaerobaculia bacterium
GGATCCCGAATGCGCCGTTCGACGAGCGCATCGAGGCGACGGCGGCGGACCTTTCGGTTCGTGCAGCGGCGATCGGCGGACGCGTGACCCGACTGGAAACGTTTCTCACTACGGCGCCGGCCAGGCCGTTGCTGGCGCCGAGTGCGCGCTCTCTTCCCCAGACCGTCTATTTCCTCCTGCTGATCGCCACGACCGCAGCCGGGGCCTTTCTGGCGCGGCGCAATTTCCGGGCGCGGCGGGTCGACACCGTGGCCGCGGGGCGCGTCGCGTTCTGGGTCTTCGCGACGCGCGCGGTTCACATCCTCCTGACCGGGCAGCATCCGCTGTCACTCGACAAGGAGCCGGCGTTCCTCGCGATGATCCTCGGGTCGTCGCTGTTGCTCGCTGCAGAGGTGTGGCTCGGGTACACGGCGCTCGAGCCGTACGTGCGGAGGCGCTGGCCGCGCGTGATGGTGACGTGGACGCGCCTCGTGCACGGCGCCTGGAACGATCGCTTCGTCGGTCGCGCGATCCTTTTCGGCGTGACCGGCGGACTGCTGCTCCGTCTCGTCGACCATGTGAGGAACGCGTTGCCGGCGCTTCTCCCGGTGGCGGTGATCCCTTCGCAGCTCGCAGTCGAAGCGATCAGCTCGGTGAGGCGGACCGTCGGCGGGCTGCTTCTCTATCAGAGCCACGCGATCTTCTACGGGCTGTTCGGCGTGTTCGTGCTGGTCCTTCTGAAGTGGCTCGTGCGGCGGGAGTGGATCGCCGCGCTGCTGTGGGTCGGCGCGATGACGGTGACCTGGAGCCGCTGGGAAGACGTCAGGATCGACGGACCGATCGTCGCCGTGCAGATGGCGCTGATGCTGATCGTCCTCTATCGCGCGGGACTGCTCGGCTTCGCAACGGCGATCTACGTTCACCTGCTGACGGTCTACACCCCGATGACAGCCGATTTGTCGGCGATCTACTTCCCGCAGTCGGCGATCGCGGCCGCCGCGATCGTGACGCTGGCGGCGTTCGGCGCGCTGACGGCCATGAGATGGCGCTCGAGCCGTTCGCCTGAGCACTTCTCCTGACCACTGGCCACTGACCACTGACCACTGCCCACTGACCACTGACCACTGACCACTGCCCACTGACCACTGGCCACTGACCACTGGCCCCTGGCCACTGACCACTGACCACTGACCACTGGCCACTGACCACTGGCCACTGTTTCCCCGTAACGAATCCGGACGAATCCTGCAGATGCCTTTCCGGAGGGCATCATGCGCAAGACGATCCCAGTGATTCTCGTACTCGCCGCAGTGCTGGCTGCGGGATGCAGCCACGGCTACAGGGTCCAGAAGCGGAGCAACGTCGTCGGCTATCTCTACCCGGACGAGTCCGCTCCATCGAAGCCGAATCCCGGAGCCGCTTACCTTCAGCTTCCTCTCCGCATCGGCATCGCGTTCGTTCCAGCCAACCCGTCAACCCGCGGTCCGGCGACGCTGCAGAGCCTCTTTCCGCCGGACGCGGAGAAGCGGCTCCTCGATCTCGTGACGAAGAGCTTCGAAGGGCGTGACTGGGTCGGCCACATCCAGGTCATCCCGACGAGTTACCTCGTGCCGGGAGGAGGGTTCGAGAATCTCCAGCAGGTCACCCGGCTGATGAACGTCGACGTCGTCGCACTCGTATCGGTCGACCAGCTCCAGACGAGCGATCCGCGACGGATCTCGTTCCTCTATCTCTCGATCGTCGGAGCCTACGTGCTGCCGCTCGACAAGAACGAGACCCGGACCCTCATCGACGCCGCGGTCTTCCACGTTCCTTCGCGCACGTTCCTGCTGCGCGCGCCGGGCGTCAGCAGCCTCACCGGGAGCTCGACGGCGGTCGACGTTCCGCAGGTGCTCCGCGAGCGGTCGCTCAAGGGTTTCGAGGTGGCGATGCAGGACCTCACGAAGAACCTCGATCGCGAGGTGACCGATTTCAAGACGAGCATCGCCGAAGGGCGGAGGCAGGACGTCGACGTCTACACCGCGAAAGGGGAGTCGGTGCGGAGTGGCGGCGCGTTCGGCGCGGCCGAGGCAGCGGTGGCACTCGCGCTCGCGGGATTCCTTGCGGTGCGGAGACGGCGGCGATGATCGACCTCGGCCTGACCGACGCGGCGCTCCGCGGTGAGTGGTGGCGGTTATGGACGGGGCACTTCGTGCACTGGGATGCGCAGCACCTCGCGGCGAATGCGGTCGCGGCGCTCGTGCCGTTCCTCGCTCTGCCGAATCGAATGCGCATGAAGATGCTGATCTGGGGAGCGGCGGCGGCGCCGCTCCTCAGCCTCTTCGTCCTTGCATTCGCTCCGCGTGGGGAGATGCGCGGTGCCTCGGGACTCGCAGCCGGGTTCTGGGTCTTCGCGGGGATTGCGCTGCTGCGCTCCGGCGAACGCCGCCTCGGTCTGATGCTCCTGGGAGCGCTCGCGATGAAGCTCATCGCCGAAGCGTCGGGTTTCGTCCAACCACACGCCGGCTACGTCACCCTCTCGATGCTGCACTACGCGGCGGCGGTGCTGGCGGCAGGGGCGGCGTGTGCGATCGATCGGGAACGATTCACCACAGAGACACAGAGGACACAGAGCAGCACAGAGGAGCACAGAGGAGCACAGAGGAGCACAGAGGGAGTCTCGCGAGTCTTCGGTTGACTCGGTACGCTGATCCGGAGTGGCAAGTACTCCGGTCAAGAAATCCTCTGTGTACCTCTGTGTCCTCTGTGCCTCTGTGGTGAAAATCGTGGTCAAGCCAGGGACTACCGCCGAACCGCGCGGATCTTAGGCGTGAGCGGGCGGTAGAACGCTCTCCAGATGAAGCTCTCGTGCACGTGCGGGACCGGTTTCCAGCGCGACATCTGCGTGAACCAGGTCGTGCCGAACGCGTGCACGCCGTTCATGATCTTCAGGTCGCGCGTGCGTGCGAATTCGGCTGCGATGCGGCCTTCCGAGTCGAGACGGAAGAAGCGCGTGTCCCAGATCGAACTCTGGCCGTCGACCTCGTAGCTGACGGCGAGCGTGAAGCCGGTCGGCGTCCTGATGAGCGCTGCAATCGGCGGCGAGGAGCCGTTGACCAGCGGCAGGACGACGGATTCGCCGCGCGCGGCCCGGCTGCCGTCGAACCCGAAGCGTGAGGTTTCGATAAGAGCCGTTCCGTCCGGCTGCCGCGTCCACTGCACGACCACGAGGCCTTGCTCGTCGGCTGACGACGCCATCACGTCGAGCTTCGGGATGACGACGTCCGATTGAACGATCCCGTCCGGCGAGACCGTCATGAGGTGGTGCTCGGCCGTGGTTCCCCAGTGAATCGCGTAGTTCTGACCGGTCCAGGTCGTCGACGGGACCCAGTCCGCCGGGACTGCAAGCGTCCGGAGTGATCCGATCTCGCCCTGCGGCGACACGGCCGCAAACATGAGCGCCCGCTCGTCCGACGAAGGGAGGGTCTCGATCCACACCAGTGCGAACGACCGTCCGTTTGAGACGGCACCGGAGGTTGGCAGCACGACTTCCTGATGACTGCCGTCGGTACGAACGAGAGTTCCGCGCCGCACCCCCTGATCGGTCCAGGTCACGAGATGGGCGTCACCGGCCGAGGCGATGCCGAGGCTTGACGTCCCGTCCTCGCTTTCCCCGATCTGGATACCGTCGACGAGTTTCGAGCCATTGGGTGCGATGAGCGAGACGAAGACCCGGGAGGTTACTGCGGAAACGAACCGTACGGCGCGCTTCGCCTCGACCCACGCCACCGCGAGTTGGGTCGTCCCTGCCGCGATTACGACCTGCGACTGTGGGAGATGCTGCTCGACGAACGGACCGAGGTTCACGACGCGGTCGGTCTCGAGCGGTTGGATGCTGAGGAGCCGGTCATTCGAGATGACGAGGAAGCGTTCGCGGTTCGCAGCGACCGCTGGTCGCGTATCCTGCCCCTCACCCGTTGGAATCGAGAAAGTCTCGACGAGATCCCCACCTGAGGAGACGACGGCAGCCGAGATCGAGTGAGGCTCGCCGTCCTGCCACACGACGAGATGAGTCCGGCCGTCCCAGGCGATCTCTGCCGTCGTGAACCACGGCTTCGTCGCTACCGTGAAGCGCCGTCCGATCTCACCGTCGAGTGACACGGCTGCCCCTGCGACGGAATCGGGATTGGTCCAGACGACGACGAAATGACTGCCGTTCCACGAGGCAGCAGCGCCCATGAGCCCGCCGTACTTCGTCGTGTCGAGGCGCGTCGCAAGCACACGCGGGGCGGAGAGTGGTTCTCCCGACTCGTTGAGGATTTGCGCGTGCAGAGTTCTGGTCAGAGCGAGCGGGACGCCGGTGGCCGTCTCGGTCAGCACCAGAATCCGGCCGTTTGCCGCAGCGAGGACGGTGTCGTACGGGAAGACGGCCGCGCTGCTTCCGAGCGGATTGAAGTCGCGGTCGAGGAACTGGATCGGACCCTGGCCGACCACGGCGTATCGCGAGCCCGTCCAAACGCCGGCAGTGGGCCATGATGTCTGATCCAGATGGCGCACGCTCTCGACTGTCCCATCCGCCTGAACCCGCCCGGCGAACGAGCCGCCGGGGAAGGTGACGAAGAGAGCGTAATCGTCGCCGACGGGGACGACGAACGCGGGCCAGTCTTCCATCCAGTTGGCCAGCACCGGCCGCGGACCGGCTCCGACTGGGGCTCCGGCGGCATCGAAGAACGTGCCGACCGTGTCCGGCTGACCGTAGCGTTCGTCGGGCCACACCGAGAAGAAACCGTCGCCGTTCGAGGCGAGCAGCTGCAGGTAGACGTTCGTCGGCCGCGCAACCGGTGCCGACACCGCAAGACCGCCGGCGAGCTCGATGGGTGGGAGGATCTGACCAAACGCGGAAGAGGCGAGGAGGAGGAGAAGGACGAGGCCGACGCGCCGGATCATGACCTGATTTACGGATGGAGCGTGAAAAGTGTCGGGCTCGACTGACTCGGGTGTCGACCGAAACCGGACGGCCGGCTCGGCACCTCGGGATCCTTCGCCGTCCTCAGCCCCTCCGGGGCATCGGCGACTCAGGATGACACTCGCCGCGGCCGAGCCATATGTCTGTGGTCAATGCGTAGAAACTGCGCGACCACTATCGCCGCACGGCCCGCACCCGTTCCGGGAGCGCCTTGTAGAAGGCGCGCATGATCGAGCCGTCGTGCGCCGCGGGTAGCGGATACCACGGTGCCGTGTACGTCATCCAGGTCGTGCCGAAGGCGTGCACGCCGCCGTACACGACGAGGTCGCCCAGGGAAAGCTCATTCCTGACCCGCCCGTCCCGATCGATGAAGATCGCGTACGTTGCGAGGCGCGGATCCTCCATCGGCGACCGCCACTCGGTGACGTATTGCGCGAAGAGCGTGTAGCCGGTGGGTGTGCGGACGAGGCGGACCGGGTAGAGCGGGTGGGGGCGGCCCACGCTCGAAGGCAAGGGGCACGCTTTCTGCTCAAGATAACCCTCGGAGAACAGGATCATGAATCGCTTGAAAATCCTTGCAGTTGCGAGCTTTGCGCTCGTCCTTCTCGCCGCCTGCGGGTCGACCGACCTCGGCAGCATTCTCGGCGGCGGATCACCCTCGGAATCGCAGAGCACCTACGAGCTCCGCGGCCGGGTCGATTCGGTCGACCTCAACAGCCGCTCGATCTACCTGACCAACGTCAGCGGCAGCCAGAGCAACCTCGGCGGCGGCAACACCGCCCGCGTCTACTTCGACGACAAGACCCCGGTCGAATACCAGGGCCGCCAGTACACCCCGCAGGACCTCGAGCGCGGCGACGAGATCGCGGTCCGCGCCTACGAGTCCGGCAATCGCCTCCTGGCCGAGCGGATCTCCGTGACGTACAACGTGGCCGGCAGCGGCAGCACCAGCGGCAGCACCAGCGGCGGCCTTTACGGGTCGGACCTTCGCGGGACCGTCACGTTCGTCGATAGCTCGCGCCGCACGATCGAGATCGATCGCGGCTCCGGCTCGCGGACCACGGTCGAGTACGACGCGAACACGCCGGTCCGCTACAGCGGCCGAACCTACGGTGTGGCCGACCTCAAGCGCGGCGATGAGATCGAGATCACCACGCGCGACCTCGGCAGCGGCAGGATCCTCGCGCAGGACATCAACGTGGTCCGGAGTGTGAGCATGGGGAGCGGCAGCACCTACCCCGGCACCACCCAGCCCGCCGTCTCGACGGTTCGCGGCACCGTCAGGTTCCACGACGTGAACCGCCGGACGATCGAGCTCGAAACGGTCAGCTGGTACAGCAGCTCGTTCCAGCCGGCTCCGGGCGGCAGCACAGGCAGCAACCTCATCGTTCAGTACGGCGCGAACACCGGCGTCGAGGTGAGCGGACGCGTGCAGCCGATCTCCGGCCTCGAGCGCGGCGACATCGTCGACGTCCAGCTCCAGGATCCTCGCGCCACGACCCCGCTCGCGACGCGGATCGTGCTCGTGCAGGACGTGAGGCGGTAGGAAGAGAAGAGTGAAGGGTGAAGAGTGAAGAGTGAGAACGGCAGAATCCTGGTGCCGTGACACTCTTCCACTCTTCTTTCACTCTTCTTTCACTCTTCACTCTTCACTCTTCACCCTTCAGTAGCTGTGGTCCCCCAGCTTCACCTTGCCCCGGTACGTCCAGTAGATCACCGCGGTGTAGGCGAGGACGAAGGGCATGCCCATTGCGGCGATGATCGCCATGATGCCGAGCGTCTTCTGCGACGAGGCGGCGTTGTAGATGGTCAGGTTCCAGGCTGGGGAGAGGCTCGACACGAGGACGTTCGGCACGAGCGCGATCCCGACGAGACCGACCATCGAGATGATCAGCACCGACGACGAGATGAAGGCGATTCGTCCCCGTCCGTAAAAGACGGCCCGCGGGATGTTCGCGATCGCGAGGATCGAGACGATCACCAGAGCCCACGCGGCCGGGTAGTGCTTGAAGTTCGCAGCGGCCTGCGGGACGGTCATCAGCGCGACGATCGTCGTGATCAGGTAGAGCACGAGGAACGTCCCGAAGCCGTGCCACATCCAGCGCCGGACGCGCTGCTGCAGCTCGTCCTCGGTCTTGAGGTTCAGGTAGAGCGCGCCGTGCATCGTGAAGAGCGCGGCCGTCAGCAGGCCGACGAGGAGCGGGAAGATCGGCTGCGGCTTCGGGAAGACGAGGTCGAAGAAGCCCCCGACGTAGATCGCCTGGTCATTCACCGGGACGCCGACCATCACCGCACCGACCGCGACGCCGAAGAGGAGCGAGGCGAGAAGGCTCGAGAGGAAGAAGCCGCTGTCCCAGAAGGTGCGCCACGCGCCCGCCTGCAGCTTGCTGCGGAACTCGATCGAGACCGCGCGCAGGATCAGGGCGAAGAGCACCAGCATGAACGCGATGTAGAAGCCGGAGAAGACCGTCGCGTAGAGCTCAGGGAACGCGGCGAACATCGCCCCGCCGAACGTCACGAGCCAGACCTCGTTGCCGTCCCAGATCGGCCCGATCGAGTTCAGCATCACGCGGCGCTCGCGGTCGGTCCTGGCGAGCGGCATCAGCATCCCGACTCCGAAGTCGAAGCCGTCGAGGACTGCGTACCCGGCGAGGAGGACGCCGAGGAGAAGGAACCAGAGGACGTTCAGATCCATGTGAACCTCAGTGGCAAGTGGTCAGTGGTCAGTGGTCAGGAGAACGGTTCGGCTCATAGGGCGGGACTGTCCTTTGCCTCGGTCATCGACTCTTCGTGTCCGGCACGCCTTGCCGCCGAGTCGAGGTAGTCCGCCGTCGTCGTGTGCTCGGATTCCTCGGGGAGCGGATCCGGACCGTGCTGGATCTTGTGGTTGAGGATCAGGATCCAGAGGACGAACAGCAGCGAGTACATCGTCCCGAACATCGCCATCGAGCCGATGACCTGCCCGGCCGTGACCGACTCCGAGACGGCGATCGCGGTCCTGAGGCCGCCGGTGACCACGCCGTCGACGACGGTCGGGTAGACGATCCACGGCTGACGCCCGACCTCGGCCGCAACCCATCCGAGCTCGTTACCGACGAAGCCGAGACCCACCGCGAAGACGAAGATCCAGAGGAGCCACCGCGCGTTCCACAGCGTGCCGCGCCAGCGCATGTAGAGCGCGAGCACGGTCAGCGCCGCCATCAGGAAGCCGACGCCCACCATGATGTGGTAGCTCTGGAACGAGATCCAGACCGGCGGACGGCCCCAGTCCTTCTCGAGCTGGTCGAAGCCCGGCACCGGCGTCTTGAAGTCGCGATGGATGAGGAACGACAGCATGCCGGGGACCGCGAAGCCGAACTTCACGCGCTGCTCGGCGTCGCTCGGCGAGCCGAACATGTACAGCGGCGCCCCTCCCGGCTCGGTCTTGTAGAGCCCTTCGAACGCGGCGAGCTTGGCCGGTTGCGTCTCGGCGACGTTCACCGCCTGCAGGTCGCCGGAGAGGATGATGCCGATCGAGAAGATCGTCGCCAGGATCAGCGCGCCGGTGAACGAGCGCTTCGCGAACTCGGTGTGCCTTCCCTTCAGCAGGTACCAGGCCGCGATGCTCATCACGAAGAACGCGCCGAGGATGAACGCGGCGAGCCAGACGTGCACGAGGCGGTGGATCGAGGAGGGGTTGAAGACCATCGCCCAGAAGTCGGTGATCTCGGCCCGCATGAACGTCCGGCCGTTGATCGTCTTCTCCCGCAGGACCGACCCGGCGGGGGTCTGCTGCCAGGAGTTCGCGACCGTGATCCAGACCGACGAGAAGATCGAGCCGAGCGAGACCATCAGGCCGGCGAAGAAGTGGAATCCGGGGGAGACGCGGTCCCAGCCGAAGACGAGCACCGCGAGGAACCCGGACTCCAGGAAGAAGGCGAAGATCCCTTCGGCGGCCAGCGCCGAGCCGAAGACGTCGCCGACGAAGCGGGAGTAGAGCGCCCAGTTCGTGCCGAACTGGAACTCCATCGTGATGCCGGTCGCGACGCCGAGGGCGAAGTTGACCGCGAAGATCTTCGTCCAGAAACGGGCGGCCACGTCGTAGATCGGCTGCCCGGTCTTCAGCCTCATCCCCAGGAGATAGACGATGACGATCGAGAGCCCGATGGTCAGCGGGGGGAAGAGGTAGTGAAACATGATGGTCAGCGCGAACTGAAGGCGCGACAGCAAGACGACGTCCATTGCGTGTTCTCCGAGAGCGGTGGATAGCACGCGGCGCGAACCGGAGGGCGTGACGGGCGTGCCAGGGGGATGTGAGTAGGAGTGGTCAGTGGCCAGTGGCCAGTGGTCAGTGGTCAGTGGCCAGTGGTCAGTGGTCAGTGGTCAGTGAGGACGAGTGGCGTCAGGACGAGCATCCGCCGCTCTTCTTCTTCGGCTTCGAGAAGGCCCGGGCGGCGGGGGCTGCGGCC
>JBAQWH010000103.1:0-4047 GCA_049298815.1 Thermoanaerobaculia bacterium
GGATGACACTGGTGGCGTCCTGCCTCCTACATCAGCTCGCGCATGATTCGCTCGAGTGCCTCGCGCGGCGGGCGCGTGCGCTCCATCGGAAGCGTGGCGAGGGGATCGTCGGTCGAGTTGAGAAGCCTCGTGAAGCTCGGTTTCTCCGGCTTGACGTGGACGATGCCGGTGAGCATCTGCCCTGCCTCATTCGCGCGGTAGAGCCGCTCGAGCGCGGACATCGCGTCGGTCGGGTCGTAGTCCTCTTCGAGTTTCTTGAACACGAGCCGCGATCCGTCCTGGAGCGTCACGTCGCGGACCTCGCCCGGCTCGTAGTCGATCTCGATCTGCTCGTAGGCCGGCACGAAGCCGATCTGGTGCAGCAGTTCGTCGTGCTCCTTTGCGTACTGGTAGCCCTTCGTCGAGCCGTCGTGGTTGTTGAACGTGACGCACGGCGAGACGACGTCGATCACGGCAAGACCGTCATGCGCGATCGCCGCCTTGAGGATGTTCACCATCTGCTTCGGGTCGCCGGCAAACCCGCGCGCGACGAAGCCGCATCCGAGTTGAACGGCGAGAGCGCAGAGGTCCATCGCCGGCAGGTCATTGATGACGCCGGTCTTGAGTTTCGACCCGAGGTCCGCGGTTGCGGAGAACTGCCCCTTCGTGAGGCCGTAGACGCCGTTGTTCTCGACGATGTAGACGAGCTTCACGTTGCGGCGGATCAGGTGCATGAACTGGCCGAGGCCGATCGACGCCGTATCGCCGTCGCCCGAGACCCCGACCCCGACGAGCCTGTGGTTCGCCAGCATCGCGCCGGTCGCGACCGAAGGCATGCGGCCGTGGACGCTGTTGAAGCCATGCGAGCGCGAGAGGAAGTAGGCGGGCGTCTTCGACGAGCATCCGATGCCGGAGAACTTCGCGACGTTCTCCGGCTTCACGTTCGACTCGTAGAAGGCGCGGAGGATCTGGTTCGACACGGCATCGTGGCCGCAGCCGGCACAGAGCGTCGACTTGCCGCCCTGGTAGTCGGCCGGCTTGAGTCCGAGTCGGTTTTCTTTCGGGGCTTCGCCGCCGAGCTTGAGAACGCTGTCAGCCATGTCAGTCCTCCTTCACCACTGCGGTCGCGGACGGAGCCGCCTGCGGGACGACGAGCGATGAGTGCTTCTTCGCCTCCGCGCGGATGAGCAGCAACGGCTCGGGAAGCTCGACCGTCGACTCCATCTCGAGCACGGCATCGGTGATCGTCCGCGCATCGCACGGCAGGCCGGTGTAGTGCAGGATCTTGCGGAGCTTGTGCTGGTCCGCGCCGACTTCGAGCCGGATCAGGTCGCCCATCTGGCCGTCGCGATTCTGCTCGACGACGTAGACGCGATCGTGCGTCGCGACGAACTTCCGCACGTCGTCGGTGAAGGGGAGGGAACGCAGGCGGAGATAGCTGCTCTCGATCCCCTTCTCCCGGCGCAGCTGGTCGCGCGACTCCTCGAGCGCGTAGTCGGTCGTGCCGTAAGCGATGAATCCGATCTTCGCGCCGTCGGCCTGGTCGACGATCGCCTGCGGGACGAACAGCTTCGCCGTCTCGAGCTTCTTCGCGAGCCGCTCGACGGTCGCGGTGTAGTCCTCGGGCTTCTCCGAATAGCGCGCGTGGGTGTCGTGCCCCGAGCCGCGCGTGAAGTAGGAAGCCATCGGATGGTCCGTGCCGGGCAGCGTCCGCCAGGGGATCCCGTCGCCGTCGACGTCGAGGTAGCGGCCCCACTTTCCGCCGAGCTCGTCGAGCCCTTCCTTGGTCAGGACCTTCCCGCGCTTGATCGGCTTCTCGGGATAGGGGAACGGGTCCGACATCCAGTTGTTCATGCCGAGGTCGAGATCGGAGAGGACGAAGACCGGCGTCTGGAACTCTTCGGCGAGGTCGAGCGCGTCGATGGCGAACTCGAAGCACTCGGCCACGCTCGAGGGGAGGAGGACGATGTGCTGGGTGTCGCCGTGCGAGAGTGTGACCGCCTGCAGGATGTCGCCCTGGGCGGTGCGGGTCGGCAGACCGGTCGACGGACCGACGCGCTGGATGTCCCAGATGACGCCGGGGATCTCCGCGAAGTAGCCGAGGCCGGCGAACTCGCCCATCAGCGAGATGCCGGGTCCCGAGGTTGCCGTCATCGAGCGCGCTCCGGCCCAGCCCGCGCCCAGGACCATGCCGACCGCGGCGATCTCGTCCTCGGCCTGCACGATCGCGAAGGTGGCGCGGCCGTCCGCCTCGATGCGGTGCTGCTTCATGTAGCCGATCAGCGATTCGCACAGCGAAGAAGACGGGGTGATCGGGTACCAGGTGACGACGGTGACGCCGCCGAACATCGCGCCGATCGCGGCGGCCGCATTGCCGTCGATGATGATCTTCCCCTGGGTGGCGCTCATCCGCTCGAGCTTCCAGCGGGTCTGCCGCGGCAGGTTCTCGCGCGCGAACTCGATCCCCTTGTCGACTGCGGCGACGTTCGGATCGATCGCCTTCTTCTTCCCCTTGAACTGCTTCGTCAGTGCGCCGACGATCTCGTCCCGCTCGATGCCGATCAGCTCGGCGACGATCCCGACGTAGATCATGTTCGTCAGCAGCCTGCGGAGCTTCGAATCCTCGGCCAGACCGGCTGCGAGCTTCGCGAACGGCACCTCGAAGAACGTGAGGTCGTCCCGCACCGTGCGGAGGCTCAGCGGCGCGTCGTAGATGCAGAGCGAGCCGGGCTGCAGCGCCTCGACGTCCTCGCGCGCGGTCTGCTGGTTCATGCAGACCATCAGGTCGACTTCCTTCTTGCGGCCGATCCAGCCGTCCCGGTTCGCCCGGATCGTGTACCAGGTGGGGAGGCCGGCGATGTTCGACGGGAACATGTTCTTCCCGCTGACCGGAATGCCCATCTGAAAGATCGACCTCATCAGGACGTTGTTCGCCGACTGCGAGCCCGACCCGTTCACCGTCGCGACATGAATGGTCAGGTCATTGATCGACGGCTCGCCGCTGGCGTCGACAGCAGCGCCGGCGGCCACCTCTGTGATGGTTTCAGACACGGGATCTCCTTATCCGTTGGATAACAGACAACGCGCGCACGGGACGGTTTGTTCGATTGATCCGAGATTGTAGCGGACGACGGAGGGGAGGCGGACTTCAGGCCGGCGGGTGTCGCAGCCGGCGCTCGTCAGTATCATGTCGCCCCGATGCTCCGAACGATCTACGCCTTCCTGGCCGCATTCCTCGTCACGATCCCCTCAGGCACTGCGGTCATGGTGATCGCGCTGGTCCGCTCGACCTCGCCGCTGATCGACGTCGTCATTCACTTCTGGGCGCGGACGCTCGTCGCGGCGGCCGGCATCGACCTGCGTCGCGAGAACCTCGAGCAGCTCGACGGCGACGGCCGTTACGTGCTGGTCGCGAACCACCACAGCTACTTCGACATCCCGTGCATCCTCGCGGCGGTCCGGCAGCCCGTGCGGTTCATGGCGAAGGCCAGCCTCTTCAAGATCCCGATCTTCGGATGGGCGCTTTCGCAGGCCGGGTTCATCCCGATCGACCGGAAGGACCGGCGCAAGGCCGTGAAGTCGTTCGACCTCGCAGCAGAGCGGATCCGCAAAGGGAACACGATCGCCGTCTTCCCGGAGGAAGGTCGAACCGCGACGCGCGAGCTTCGGCCGTTCCAGCGCGGGGCCTTCCTCCTCGCCATCAAGTCGGGGCTGCCGGTCGTGCCGCTCGCGGTCGCCGGCACGTACGACGTCTTCCCGGTCGGCGCATGGAGGATCAGGCCTGGCATCGTGACCGTGAAGGGCGGCGAACAGATCGTGACCGAGACGATGACCGTGCGCGACAAGGAGCGGCTCGCGCAGGAGTCCAAGTCGCAGATCGAGGGGATGCTCGGGAGTGCGGGGGAGAACCGGATAGGACAATAGGACCTATAGGACCAATGGGACCAATAGGACCCACCGCCCCGAGTTCGTCCCGGGAGGGTGGGGTCCCATAGGTCCTATCGGTCCTATAGGTCCTATTCGTCCTATCCCCTCACGCCCGCAGCGCGCGCGCCACCACTTCCAGGT